>JALYSL010000359.1 GCA_030854825.1 Pseudomonadota bacterium | reverse complement strand
TCGGGGCCGGTCAAGGAGTGGTGCATCAATACCGCAGCGGTCGACCCGTCGACGAAGTCGATCCTCGTCAACAGCGAAGACGGCTACCTGTATCGGTGGGACATGGTCACCAACCAGCTGACCCAGCGCATTCAGCTCACCAGCGGCATCGGCGAGTCGTACACGCCCACGGCCATCGGTGCCGACGGGGCCGTCTACGCCGTCAACAACGCGCGGCTGTTCTCGATCGCGAAGTAGGGCAGGCGGCGGTCACCCGACCCCTGCCACCTTGACGCCGCCTTCGGTGCCTCCGCAGGTCATGACCTCGCGCCTGGCCGGACCGTTGCCCGAGCCCGATGCGTACTGGGTGCCGTCGGCGTAGTAGAAAGCCTCGGGCTTGAACCAGACCCGCAGGCGGGCTTGATCGGCGTTGACGATGCGACTCCAGCGCTCGGCGTCCATGGAAGGGTTCGTCGGCTGCAACTGCGCATTGACGTAGACGATTGCGCCGTTCTTGTCGGAGAAAGGTCCGATGATGTCGGCGTGATAGGTGTCGCCGATCGTCTCCATCGCCTGGGAGGAGCCGTCGACGCTGCGTGATTCGGAAAACGAGAAGGTTCCGTAGATGGCCGCGGCTGCTTTGCCGTGCAGGTTTTCAACGGCGAGGCGCATCGTCAAGAGCGGTTGCTGACATCCGCCGTCCTGACCCGGTGTCATCGAGATGCCGGCCAGGTAGTAGCGGAACTGGCCGTTCATGTATTTGGGCGACGCGCCGCGGGCCAGCGCGGCGCGCTCCTGCGCGCTCTCGAAGATGCGGAGCTCGCCGTGTGGGCCGCCACGCAGCACTTCACCTTCGACCGTTTGCGCGGCCGACGTGGTTGCGGTGTCGACGTGGAGGTTCTCGCCGTCGACCGCTCCGGCGTATTCCATCCGCTCACGCGGCGGAACTTTCTTCTGTGCGCGCTTTTGTTCCGGATGACGGGCCTGAGCCGCGTCGGCGACGGGCGGCTCGGCCTTGTTGCAGGCGACGAGGAGCAGCGCGAGCGCGAGTGCGGTCGCCGAACGGGCAACGTTCAGCATCCGCATCTACCAGCAGCCCGACGTGGCCGGCGACCGGACTGCGGCTTCGGTCAGCGAATAGGTGCCGCAGGAGTCCTGGGTCTGGCTGCCCGCTGGCGTGGCGGTGATCGTGAACGTGCTGGCCGCGACATTGGATAGCGAGAGGGTGTAGTACCCGTTTTCGCTCGCTGCCGGATACAGCGAACCCGCACCGGCGCCGAGGGTCGCCCCGGCGTAAGTGTTGTTCTGGGTGTTGTAGCGCTCGAGCAGTTGGGCCACCGTGGTGAGGGCTCCGCGAGCGTCGACGCGACGCGCCTTGCGCACCGAGCCCTGGTACGACGGCAAGGCAACCGCAGCGAGGATGGCGACCACGGCGACGACGATCATGACTTCGATCAGCGTGAACCCCCGGGCCCGCCGGGCGCCGCGGTGGCGTGGCGGAAGTGCGTCAGGGCACATACACCGCACCGAGCGTCGTGCGCCGCGCATCGCCGCCGGAAGCCAGCGTGAATCGCACCTTCTGGCCGACCGCGAGGCCTTCTGGCCTGATGCCGCTGCCGCGACGGAACAGGTGGGTGCGGCCGGGGGCCACCTTGAGCCAGCTGCCATTGATCTGCACCTGGTCCCGCTTCGGGCTGACGGCGCTGATCATGCCTTCGCGCATCGAGCTGCTGTCGTCGGCATGCGATGCGGCGGCACCCGGCGGCGCTGCACGGCGCACGCTATCGGGCGATGGCGCCGGCGCACCGACGATTCGCGATGCCGATGCCGTGCTGGCCGACATGAGAGCGGCCACGGCCACAGCGAGCCACGTTGTTTTCATCATCAGCTCCTACTTGACCTCTCGCCACATCACGCGCGCCTGGCCGCCCTTGCCGGCGGTCTCGCGCACCCGCACCACGTTGCCGTCGGAGGTGTTGATGTACTTGTCTTCCAGACTGGTCGTGCCCTGCCGGTTCGACATGAAGCCGGGGGCCGCGGGCACGGCACCGATCATGCGGCCGCTGGCGTTGTGCTTGCCGCCGTTGTCGCCGGGAAAGCTGAGGAAGTCGGTGCTGCCGAGCGTGTTGTCGCCGTTGGTATCGAAGGTCGCGGTGTCGAGGCGATCTCCGGTCAGCACGTCGAACTCCATGACCCAGCCGGAGCCGCCGTAGGCACACGGCGAGCTGACGTCGGGAATAAGGGATGTCAGGACGACGCGGCCGCCGCGGATGCGGGCGTTGGCGACCACTCGTTCGCCGCTGGTCGGCAGATTGAGATACCAGCCGCTCTTCGTGCTGTAGTAGCTTGAACGTGAGATCACGTTGTCGCCGGTGATGCCCGGATCCGTCGGCGGGTCGACGGCGTGAGTGCTCAGCCGGTAGCCGTTGCCGTCCGGCCCGGTCGTCGTCTGCGTGATCGATTGAACCTGAAGCTGCGAGAGCGTCACCGTGCCGGTGGCCAGAGTGTCGCGAATGCCGTATTCGGATTCGACCGTGGTGTCGGTCGTGTCCGAGGTGGCCAGATAGCGGCCGGTGCCGAAGGAAACGAGGTAGCCGCCGGTCGGGAAAAGGGTCGCGTCCGGACGCGAAGTGATCGACTGTCCGCTCTGCGCGGTGAAGAGAGGCAGGCCGCCGTTGCCCATTGCCCAGGCGGCAGGAGCCGCGGCCGAGATGTCGAACTTCCAGAGATTGCCATTGAGATCGCCGGCGTAGACGAGGTCGGCGATGTTGTCGCCATTGATGTCGATCGCCGCCGGCGACGACAGGCCGTTGGGGCTGCCGGCGCTGCCCGCACCAGTGTCGATCTTTCGAACCAGCGCGCCGGTTTCGGCATCGATCAAGAACAGGAAAGCGTGACCGGTCGCGTTGCCGTGGTTGTAGCCGCCGTTGACGATCACCGACCAGCGGCCGTTGTTGGTTTTGACGATCAGCGGCTGGCCGACGATGTAGCCCATGTCAGCATCCTGGAATTCCCAGCGAACGATCGAGCCGGCGTTGGCTTCGCCGAAGACCGCCGGGTTGGTGACATCGAGCGCGAACAGGCCCTTGCCGCCGGCGCGCAGGCCTGACACCAGCAACGAATGCCAGGCACCGGCGTAGAACACGTCGCCGACGGTCGGTGTGCCGTCGACGAAGTAGCGGTGGCTGTAGTTGAGGTCGGTAAGCTGGCTCAACCCGGAATACATGCTCGAGGGCACGTAGGCCATCGCTTCGACGCCGGTGTTGGCGTTGATGGCATGCAGCATGCCGTCGTTGGCACCCATGTAGATCATCGGCGTGCGCGTCAGGTAGGTCGCGGCGAAGGCGCTGTAGGGCGCCGACTCCATGTCGTCGTAGTAGCCGAAATTCGGGTTGGCGACGTAAGAGGGCGACGAGTTGACGATGTCGCCGAGCGGCGTGAGGTTGCGGCTGCGGAATTGCGGCGCCGCGCACGGCGGCGTCGAGCAGTTGCGCGGTTCCTTGCTCGCGTCGCCGCGAAGGTATTGCAGGCGCCATGAGCCGAAGCCGTCGTTGCTGCCGGTCGCATTGAGATTCAAGGCGCTGCTCTGGCTGACGTCGAGCTCGGCGGCGGTGGGCGAGGCGGGCACCGCCGGCCAGCGAAAGGGGATGCCCTGCGCGCCGGCCGCGGCCGATGGCTTGTAGGTCAGGATCTTGCGGCCGGTGTCCCAGTTCTGGGCCTTGATCTGGGCGCCGGCATTCCACGTCGGCGTGGTGCTGGCGATGCCGCTGCTCGCCACCGGATAGGCGACGAGGTCGCCGGACCAATCGGCGCTGCTGAACTTGGCCTGGTAGAGCGACGAGCCGGTGTTCCAGGAGCCACCGTTCAGCGCCGCCGACGATGCCGCGCTGGTCTTCGACTGGATGTCGCCGACGATCGCCTGAAAGGCATTCGACAGGGCGCTCGAGTCGCTGCCGAGAAAGGCCGTCGAATAGCCGCCACCAAGGGCGGCCATGTTATTGAGTGCGGCGACGGAGCTGGGGTTGGCGACCGTATCGCCCATGCCGACGACGTAGCTCTGGATGTCGTAGGTCTTGCCGCTGACCGACGTGGAACGAAGCGCCGTCAATTGCTGAAAGACGTCCTGCTGGGCCTGCCCATACGTCCACGCGCCCGTCTGGGCGTTGTAGGTGTTGACCCATTGCGATGGATCGTATTGGCTGCCGTTGGTCATGCCGGTCGGGTTGCCGTCGGTCGCGAGCACCACGAAATTGCGCTGGCACGTCTGCGTGATCGGCGACTGCCCGCCGGTGCTGAAATAGCTCCGGGCCGTTTGCAGGCTGCCCGTCAGCGGCGTGAAGACGGCCGAGTTTTTGATCTCCGGTGTGCCGCCGTTGGTCTCGTTGCCCAGATAACCGAGCAGGTTGTTGAAGTGCGTGCTGCTGTCGGCCTGCACCGTTTCGACGATCCGGCCGCTGCCGGTGATGTCGGAGTAGTAGCCCCAGCCGCGCCGGACGAAGAGCTCGCGCGGCGTGACGCTGGAAAGCGGCAGGAAGCCGGCGTCGGTCGGCGTGAACTGGATGTTGCCGTAGTAGTCGCCGAAGTTGCCCCAGACGGTGGTGGTGTCCCGGGTGTCCCAGATGTTGTAGCTCGTGCCGCCGCTGCCGATGCCGTACAGCTGGTTGGCGCTCCAGGGCGAATAGAGAACGTCGTTGATGTCGGCGTCGTCGCCGCTGCGGTCGTAGGTGATGAAGGCGGCGCCGTTGATCGGCTGCGGGTTCGGGATGCAGCGCAAGCCGCGGTTCGACGCCGAGATGCCGGCCACGCAGTCGTTGGTATAGACCATCGTCGTCGCGTCGCCGATGTAGTAGGCGTGAGTGTTGTAGAGCGTGTCGCCGGTGGTCTGGAAGCTCTCGAGGCCCCAGTTGAAGGAATCGCGATAGGTTTGCAGCACCGAGCGAAGCACGCCGCGCGCGATGTTGCCGCGAGTCGAAGGATCGTCGCCGTTGATCACCTTGCCGGCCATCGTGCCGTCCATCGACTCGGAGTTGTCGAAAAGGATCAGGACGTTCGGCTTGATGGCTGGCGCCAGGAACAGCGGATAGCCGGCGAACGTGAAGGGAGGCGATGCCACGGCGGCCAAAGGTGCGGCAAGCAGAAGTGCTGACCAGCAGAGACTCAATACCGAGCGCTGGGACAGGTTCATGGGAGCTCGCTTAGCGGATTGCATAGATCGATTGCAGGGAAGCGACCGTTTCGGGGCGCGCACCGGTGGCACGGGCCGTGATCCGGTAGCCGACACCAGGGGCGACGGGCTCGGTGCCGATCACGACGCTCTCGCCCGGCGGGGTGCCGAGATTTCCAAGCTTCTCGATCACGTAGACCGGCGGGCTGGCGACGCCGGGCAAAGGCGACGCTCCGGTGTACTGCCCGTAGGTGCGCACATGGGTGCTGTCGGACCAGGTGAAGCCCGCCTGCTTTTCGACCGGCAGCGGGCTGACGCTGGTGCGCAAGGTCGGCGGCGTGCACAAGCCGAGAGCGCAGTCGTCGGTGAAAGCCGTGCTGGGGTTGACGTTGACGGAGATGTCGGCCTCGGCGTCGCGCAGCGCCGCTTCAGCGGCTTGCAGCGCGACGTCGCGATCCTTGCTGTTGCCGATGATGCGTTCCTGCATCGCACCGACGCCGAGCACCGAAACCCCGAGCACCAGCGCCGCCAGCACGAAAAGCAGCGTGGTGACGAGCGACAGCCCGCGTTGCCGGCGAGGGCCCAGCACCGCCTCGAGTTGCAGATGCCGGCTCATGGCGCGTGGTTCCGCAAGGTGACGACCTGGCTCAGCTGCGTGCGCAGGCGATGGTCGGTCGGCACCACGTTCGTGCCGGCGAAGGAGGCTGCCTGCACGCCGAGCGTGACGCCGTCGGCCACCGACGCCGTGAGCAGCCGGATGCGCGCCGCGATGACCGAGCTCCATGAGGTCACGCCGCTCGCGTCGACGTACTTGCTGGCGATCTGGTCGCCGGCATCGATGCCGTAGGTCACCAGCATCCGGTCGACACCCTGCACGACCTCCTGCGGATTGGCCGATCCGTCGTTGTTCGGAAACGTGTAGCGCCACATCGAGTTCGTGCCTGCGTGCGTCACGCTCGGAGCGATGTAGTAGTGGTGCGTGGCGAGCCGGTAGACCGCCGCGTCGCCATGGAATACCTGTTGCAGATCGGTCGTCGCGTTGCCGGGATAGAACGTGCCGCCGGTCGCGTGCGTCAGCAATCCGGTCGTCGCCGGGGCAGCTTCCGTGACCTGGAACATCGCCGCTGCCTTGCAATTGGCGATCAGCACGATGTCGCCGGAGAGGATCGCGTTTCCGGCGGTGTTGGCGCCGACGGTCGGTACGCCGGAAGAGGTCGTCATCGGCGCTGCCAGGCCGAGCGACATCGGCTCTATCGGAACCCGCAGGGACACGACGTCGCTGCTCGGGTTCGGCGGCTGCGCCAGGCCCGCCAGTGTCGCGTTGAGGGCGGGTGTGAACGCCGTGCCGTCGCCATGCGAGCCACCCAGGCCGCCACTGTCGCCGTCCAGGAACATGCCGCCGCTGGTCGCAAGCAAGCTCACCGGTGCGTCTTCGAGAAGGGGTTTGCAGCCCAGGAAGCCGGCGCTGCGAAAGTCCTTCTCCATCAGTTCCATGGCCAGCCGGGCGTTCTCGCCCATGTGCGACTTCGCCGCTCCGACCGTCTGAAGTTTGCGGGTGCTGACGAACACCGAGATGGAAGCGAGCGACACCAGCAGGCCCACCGTGATTCCGACCATCAGCTCGACCAGCGTGAACCCTCTGATCCCGTGGTCGTAGTCCGCATTCACGGCCTGACCACCGTCACGAACTGCGTGATTCCCATCGAGTCGGTCCACCAGACCTTGACCGCCAGCAGGTTGCCGATGCCATCGCAGGCCGGAGCGCCGGCCGTGCCGTCGTTCGGTGTGCTGTCGATACAGACGACGCCGCTGCCATCGGGCAGCTGGTCTTCGATGTCGGCCGTCCAATCGGTCATGTCGGCGACGGCCAGCTGCGCCGCGCTGCAGCCGCTGTTCAGGCAGTCGCTCGAGCCGATGGCGGGGTTGTCATAGGCACCGCTGCCGAAGCCGGTGCGGTTGGCCCGGATGCGATCGGTCATCTGATAAGTCAGCAGCACGGCCTTTTGCCGAATCGCCGAGCTGGTGTTCATCTTCATGCCGACGGTCTGCATGCGCGCCGCGCCGATGAAGCCGACCGATGCCACCACGACGGCAACGAGCGCTTCCAGCAACACGTATCCCTGCACGCGTCGTCGGCCGGGGAAAGAGATCAATTGCATAGAATCTGGTCGTTCAGATCGGTCATGCCCGTCGCCTGCAGGGCGATGGTGTAGCCGTTGGAAGAATCGTTGTTGCCGCACACCTTGAAGGTCAGCGACGACAGCGAGGTGAGGAATCCGGTCGGCGCAAAGGACACCTGCGTGGCGTGTGACGCGGTGCCGAGAACGACGCCGGCGCTGATGTCCGGGAACTGCCGGATCAACGTATCGCCGGCGTTGAAGGCGCCGGAGTCGTCTTCGTCGACCCAGACGGTCCAGCCGGCGCCGAATTCGTTGCCGTTCACCGGCGCGGTCGCCGAAACGTAGACCGTCTTGCCTCGCTTGGCCGCTTCGCTGCGAGCGAGCGACAGCGACGCGATCAGCTCCGACTGCGCGGCGCGTGTTCGACTCGTGCTCACCAACGCGGCCAGACTCGGCGTCACGATCGTCAGGAGGATCGCGATCACGGCCATCGTGACCAGCATCTCGATCAGGGTGAATCCGCGCGAACGAAGAGGGGTGGCAAACGTGTTCATGCAGCGAGTCTGCGGCGTCGCTGAAGAAATGTGTTGTCACACGCTGCCGCTCGTCCGCATCTCCTCACCGTTGGTCGAATGCGCTCGATGCGCGCGCTCAAAGCGGTCGGATTTCTCACTCGCAAAAGTTGCGCGAAAGGCGGTCCGAAAAGCGTTCGCAACGGGCCGATTTGGCAAACAAAATCTGGTCCGCGGATTCACGTTCCGATCGTGAAATAAGTGCTAAAGGTCGGTGCGCTTGTTGCCGATATTCCCGACGAGCTGCGTCGACGAATCCGGACATCGGAGACGTTCGCAGCAGGCGCGTCGCGATAGCATCGGCTCATGAGCACCGCACTTGTCCCGCCGAATCAATACGACGCGCGCTCGATCGCGCTGCATTGGCTGACCGCCGCACTGGTTGTCGGTCTCTGGCTTCTCGGCCAGACGATCGACTGGTTTCCCAAGGGCAATGCGCGCGTTTCTGCCCGAAGCGTTCATATCGTCCTGGGAGTGTCGCTGGCGTTCGTCCTCGTCCTGCGCATCGGGTGGCGCTTCGGCGGTGGTACGCATCTGCCGCTGGCGCGGCAGGGTTGGCTCGACGTCGTGGCGGTATCGACGCACCGGCTGCTCTACGCCTTGCTCGTGGTCACCGTGCTGCTCGGCATGACCAATGCGTGGGTGCGCGGCGACACCTTGTTCAACCTGTTTACCCTGCCGGCGTTCGACCCGGGAAACAAGAGCTTGCGCGACACCATCGAGAACTGGCACGGCCTCGCCGCCGACACCTTGCTGGTCGTCGCGTTGTTTCATGCCGGCGCGGGTTTGCTGCACCACTTTGCGTTCAAGGACGACGTCCTGCGGCGGATGCTTCCGCCTCGTCGGCAAGGTTGATCGATGTGACGCGGGACGCGGGCCGACGGTTGACGACGAGCGACCCTCGCCGCTCCCTGGAAATCGCAGTGCTGTTTCCTGCGCGCAGCGGCTAGAGCGACAACTCAATACGCCATTTCGTAGCGATAGCCCTTGTACGCGAGAACCGCTGCCTTCAGCTTGATCTGCTGGAGGACGAGCTGCGGCGCGATCGTGTCGCCCTCGTGGAAGACGCGGCCGTTGAAGATGACCATGCGGCTCGCTGCGTCGCTGCTGTAGCTGGCGCCTCCGAAGGCCAGGGCCGGCAACTCGCGACGCAAGGCTTCGGGGAGCTTGCCCAGGCCGGTCTCTGCGCCCGACGC
>JALYSL010000353.1 GCA_030854825.1 Pseudomonadota bacterium | reverse complement strand
CGTCGTTCGCGCCTGCGAGCAATTCGAAAAGGACTGGGCCTATGCGACGCGCGTCGTCGTGCCGGCAACCTGTCCGCCGCCCACGCATCCGCTCAGCGCCGACGACGCGTCGCTCGCACAGCTCGTGCCGAGCGGCCCGGATCAAGTCGACGACACGATCCAGTCGCTACTCCTCTCGGGCTGCTTCATGGCTCGCCGCCGAATCCTCGCGGTGACGCCGTATTTCATTCCCGATGCCACCTTGCTGATGGCACTGGCGCTGGCGGCCCGGCGCGGCGTTCTCGTTGATCTGGTGTTGCCGGCGAAGTCGAATCATCCGCTCGCCGACGTCGCCCGCCATCGCCCGTTGCGCGACCTCGCCACCGCCGGCGCGCGCATCTGGTTCGTGCCATGGATGGAGCACGCCAAGGCGGTCGTCATTGACGATCAGCTGGCGCTCGCCGGCTCGGCCAATCTCGATCTGCGCAGTCTCTTTCTCAACTACGAGCTGATGCTTGCTTTCTACGAACCGGTCGACGTCAGACGGTTTGCCGACTGGATCGAGCGCGAACGAGACGGTGCGGTCCGATTCGAGCCGAAGGAGCCGGGCCTCATGCGCGACCTCTTCGAAGGCCTGCTGCTCTGGCTGGCTTTCCAGCTCTAGCGGAAAGCACTGGCATTCGCGCCAAGCGCCGGCAAGAATCGCGTTTTGGCTGCGGCGGGTGGACGATGAGCGAGGAAGCCAATCTTTCGGATCTGCGCGCGGCGCCGGTGCTGCGCCGCTATCGCGATTTGCCGGGCCCGAGGGGTATTCCGCTCATCGGCAACGGGCATCAAGTGCGAGCGACCCGGTTTCACCAGCAGCTCGAAGCGTGGGCGCAGCAGTACGGCAAGGTGTTCCGGCTGCGTATCGGCCCGCGCCGCTTGATGGTCGCGAGCGACGCTGCCTCGATGAGCGCGATCCTGCGCGACCGCCCCGACGGCTTTCGCCGGCCGACGCGGCACGGCAACCTGATTCGCGAGATGGGCTTCGATCAGGGCCTGTTCTTCGCCAACGACGAGGTCTGGAAGCGGCAGCGCCGGATGGTGATGTCGGCGTTCAACCCGACCCACGTCAAGGCGTACTTCCCGTCGCTGCTGAAGGTCACCGGGCGGCTAGAGAAGCGCTGGCAGGCGGCGCGATCGGCGGGCGACACGATCGACCTGCAGGCCGACCTGATGCGCTTTACCGTCGATGCCATTTCGGGCCTCGCGTTCGGCGTCGAGGTCAACACGCTCGAGTCCGACGACGACATCATTCAGCGCCATCTCAACCGCATCTTTCCGGCGCTCGGCCGCCGTGCGCTGGGCGCGGTTCCGTACTGGCGCTACGTCCGCCTGCCGTCCGACCGCGCGCTCGACCGCAGCGTTGCCGAAGTGAAGGCGGCCATTGAAGGCTTCATCGCCGCGGCCCGGCGGCGCCTCGACGACGACCCCGAGCGGCGCGAGCAGCCGCGCAACCTGCTCGAAGCGATGATCGTTGCGGCCGACGTGGAAGGCGGCGGTCTCGACGATCGCGACATCGCCGGCAACGTCCTGGTCATGCTGGTCGCCGGCGAGGACACGACCGCCAACACGATCGCCTGGCTGATCCACTTCCTGCATCGCCATCCCGACGCGAGGCAACGCGCCCGCGACGAGGTGCTGCGCGTAGCGCCCACGGTCGAGGGCTTCACGATGGAGCAGCTCGGCGCGCTCGACTACGTCGAGGCCTGCGTGCACGAGGCCATGCGCCTGAAGCCGGTGGCGCCGGTGCTGCCACTCGAGCTCGTCCGCGATGCGACCGTGGCGGGTGTCGACGTGCCTGCCGGCACGATCGTTGTCGCGCTCCTGCGCGCCGCTGCGGTCGATGCGGCGCATTTTCCCGAGCCGTCGCAGTTCCGGCCCGAGCGCTGGCTGCGCAGCGAAGCGTCCTCGTCGTCGCGCTTGTCGATGCCGTTCGGCGCGGGGCCGCGGCTCTGCCCCGGCCGATACCTGGCGCTGCTGGAGATCAAGATGGCAATGGCCATGCTGCTCGGCCATTTCGAGATCGAGTCGTTGCGCACTCTCGAAGGCGACACGCCGCACGAGGTGTTCGCGTTCGCCATGGGGCCGTCGCCGATGCAGATGCGGCTTGCGCCGGGCCGGCCCTAGCCCAGCGATCGCAGGGCTGCTTCGACGATGGCCGCTGCGTCCACCTCGAAATGGCGGCGCAGCGCAGCCCGCGTATCGCTGCGGCCGAAGCCGTCGGTGCCGAGCGTGACGCAGCGCCGCCCCGAGGGCAGGAAGGCGCGGATCTGCTCGGGCACGGCGCGCACATAGTCGGTGGCGATGACGATCGGGCCGCGCGTCGACCCGAGCTGCTCGCCGACGTAGCTGCGCACGACACTGGTCGCCCCATGCCGCCACGCGGTCTCCGCCGCGACGCCGGCACGCGCCAGCTCGCTGAAGCTGGTCACGCTCCAGAGATCGGCGGCGACGCCGTGCTCGGCTTCGAGCGCGTCGGCCGCCTTGATCGCTTCGCCGAGCATCGCGCCCGAGGCGAGCAATTGCACGCGCCGCGCGCTGTCGCGCATTGACGCGCGAAAGCGGTACATGCCGCGCAGCACGCCCTCGTGCGCCTCCGTCGGCAGCGACGGCTGCGGCACGTTTTCGTTCATCGCCGTGACGTAGTAGAAAACGTCCTTTTGCTCGACGAGCATCTCGCGCATGCCGCGGTCGATGATGACGGCGAGCTCGCCGGCGAAGGCCGGGTCGTAGGCCTTGCAATTCGGCACCGTCGCGGCCACCAGATGGCTGGTGCCGTCCTGGTGTTGCAGACCTTCGCCGCCGAGGGTGGTGCGGCCGGCCGTGGCGCCGATCAGGAAGCCGCGCGCACGCTGGTCGGCGGCGGCCCAGATCAGGTCGCCGACGCGCTGAAAGCCGAACATCGAGTAGTAGATGTAGAACGGCAGCGTCGGCAGGCCGTGCGTCGAGTACGACGTGGCCGCCGCGGTCCATGACGACAGGGCGCCGGCTTCGGTGATGCCTTCTTCGAGGATCTGGCCGTTGCGGTCTTCGCGGTAGGAGAGCATCGAGCCTGAGTCTTCAGGCTGGTAGAGCTGGCCGAACGGTGCGTAGATGCCGACCTGGCGG
>JALYSL010000349.1 GCA_030854825.1 Pseudomonadota bacterium | reverse complement strand
TGCCTTGCTACGAGTGGCAGCACGTGCTGGTGCTGCCCGCCGGGCACCCGCTGACGCAGGTCGACCGCATCTCGATCGACGACCTGGCGCCGCTGCCGCTCATCTCCTATCACCCGTCGTTCTCCGGCAGGAAGCGGGTCGACCAGGCCTTCGCGGCGCGCCAGCTGAAGCCGAACATCGTGCTCGAGGCGATCGACGCCGATGTGATCAAGACCTACGTCAAGCTCGGCCTGGGCGTCGGCATCGTCGCCGAGGTCGCGATGCGCGAAGAAGCGCTCGGCTCGGAGCTCGTGGCCCGACCGGTGGGCCACCTGTTCGGCGTCAACGTCGCGCGCATCGCCTTCAAGCGGGGTGCCTACTTGCGCAACTTCGTCTACGCCTTCGTCGAGACGCTGTCGGACCGGCTCTCGCGCGCACTCGTGGAAAAAGCGATGGCCGGAGACGCCCAGGACTACCAGCTATGAGCGCCGTCGCACGCCCTTCGAAGGACAGCGTCGCGAGTCCGCTCACACCCAAGATCGAGTCGCGCCTGCCCGACGTCGGCACCACCATCTTCACCGTCATGTCGGCGCTGGCGCAACAGCACGGCGCCGTCAATCTCGGCCAGGGGTTTCCGGATTTCAACTGCGACCTGAAGCTCGTCGATGCCGTCGATTCGGCAATGCGCAGCGGCCTCAACCAGTATCCGCCGATGGCCGGCGTGCAGGTCCTGCGCGAGCGTGTGGCCGAGAAGATCGAAGCGCTCCACGGTCATCGCTACGACGCCGCCGAGGAAATCACGATCACCGCCGGTGCGACCCAGGCGATCCTCACCGCTATCCTCGCCCTGGTGCGCCAGGGCGAGGAGGTGATCGTGCTCGACCCTTGCTACGACAGCTACGACCCGAACATTCGTCTGGCCGGCGCGACGCCGGTGCACGTGCCGCTCAGGCCCGGCACGTTCAGGCCCGATTTCGACGCCATCGCCTCGGCGATGACGCCGCGTACCCGCGCCGTCGTCGTCAACTCGCCGCACAACCCGAGCGGCACCGTCTGGTCGCATGCCGACCTGCAAAGGCTGGCCGAGCTACTGCGGGGCACCGACATCGTCGTCATCAGCGACGAGGTCTACGAGCACATGGTCTATGCCGGCGAGCACCAGAGCGTCGCCCGCTTCCCCGAGCTGGCAGCGCGCAGCGTGGTGGTTTCGAGCTTCGGCAAGACGTACCACGTCACCGGCTGGAAGGTCGGCTATGCGGCGGCGCCGGCCTCGCTCAGCGCCGAGTTCCGCAAGGTCCACCAGTTCAACGTCTTCACCGTCAACACGCCGATGCAGCACGGCCTTGCGAGCTTCATGGCGGACCCGACGCACCACCTCGTCCTGCCCGCTTTCTATCGCGCCAAGCGCGATCTGTTCCGTGCCGGCCTCGAGCGCACGCGCCTGCGCGTTTTGCCCTGCGAAGGAACGTACTTCCAGTGCGTCGACTATTCGCAGGTGAGCGACCGGCCGGAGGCCGACTTCTGCCGCTGGTTGACGACCGAGATCGGTGTCGCCGCCATTCCGCTATCGGCCTTCTACGCCGACGGCTTCGAGCAGCACATCGCCCGCTTCTGTTTCGCCAAGAAGGACGAGACGCTGACGGTCGCGCTGGAACGGCTGGCCAGCCTCTGAGGCCACCGGCGCTGCGGCTCAGCCAGCGCCGCGGCGACCGGCCGAGCGAAGAATGATGGGCTTGTTCGCCGACTCCTCGGGCCAGCTCGAGACATCGAGATCGACGGCGAAGCTGCCGCCGTCGGGCGCCGTCGGCGTGAGATCGATCGGCGACTCTTCGAGTGGCAGCAGCACGTCGATGGAGCCGAAATCGGTCTCCACGTGCCCCGACAGCTCGCGTGCGATCGAGTAGAGAAACAGCAGCTCGCGATAGGACGGGAAATCGAAGGTGTCGTCCGACGCATGCCGACGAAAGAGCAGGCTGTCGAGCGCCTGCATCGCCGACAGCGGCGTCGGCCACAGCGACTGCAGGCGAGCGATCGTCTGCGGGTATTCGTCGAGCTCGCGGCCGAAATGGACGTCGTCGCTCCACTCCGGGGCGAACGCCTGGAAGCGCGCGTTGAACGCCTCGCGAACGTTTTCATAGGCGCCGCGATCGCCGCGTCGTTGATGCAGCTCGAGTAATTGCAAATACGGCAGCGGGCTCTTGCCGCCGTCGCTGCGCATGTAGCCGTCGAGCAGCGCGATCGCCGCTTCTTCCTGGCCGAGGACGACGAAGAATTCGGCTTGCTGCTCGAGATCGATGAGCTCTTCCATCGAGAGCTCGCCGCTTTTCTTCGACGAACCGCCGGCCCGCGACGCATCGAAATGGCTTCGCGCGGCTTCCGGGCCGAGCACGGTCGTCACTTCGAGGCCGCCGATGGACGCCGGCACCGTCACCGCCGCGATGTGGCTGCCCGGCCGGGAATGCCACGACGTCGGCGGTTCGGTGAGCGGCGACAGGTCCGGCGCCAGTGCGGCCGGCGCCTCGCGCTGTGCGGTCGCTGCCGCTCTCGCTTGCTGACTCGCCGCCGCGTCGAACCACCGAGCACGCCGCCGTTGGCGCGGCCTGAGCCACCACAAGCCGAGCGCGATCAGCGCGAACAGGAGCGCCACGCCAGCGAGAAAGTAGACCAAGCCGTTTGCGTAGCGCGCGCCTTCGGCGTCGCGCAGGCGCGCCTGCAAGGCGGCCACTGTTCGCTGTGTTGCCTGCGAATCACTGCGCAATTTGGCGAGGCCGGCCTCCAGGCCCTGGATCTTCTCGTGCTCGTGCTGCAGTGCCTCGGCGGCAGCATCGGACGGCGGCGTCGCCGTC
>JALYSL010000348.1 GCA_030854825.1 Pseudomonadota bacterium | reverse complement strand
GCCTCGCGCTGTGCCACCACCCCAGGCGCGTCGCCGGCGCCTACGCGGTGGCCGGCCACCTGCATCCCTGCATCAGTCTCGGCGGCCGCGCCGGCGATCACCTGCGCCTGCCGTGCTTCTGGTTCGGCGACGATGTCGGCGTGCTGCCCGCGTTTGGCGCCTTCACCGGCATGCACCCGATTCGAGCCCGCGCCGGCGAACGCGTCTTCGCGGTCGCCGACGAGGTGGTCGCCTCGATGCCCGCGATCGCGGAGCGCTACGCAGCCTGACATGACTGCCCGCACGCCCACGGTGTTCACGGTCTCCGAGCGGCTTCAGTGGAGGCTTGGGAGCGAGCCGGCGCCGCCTGAGGCCGCCACTACACTGCTCGGCCATGCCCACGCCACTGCCGCTGCTATACCTGATCGAGCGCGTCGAAGCTCTGCTGGCACGCATCGAAGCCATCGTCCCGCATCCGTTGAGCGCGCCCGACTGGAGCGCGTCGACGGCGTTTCGCTATCGCAAGCGCGGCGGCTCGGGCGTGATCGAGCCGGTGCGCCACGTGGCGACGATTCGGCTGGGCTCGCTGGTCCAGGTCGGGCCGCAGAAGGAGCGACTGGTTCGCAATACCGAGCAATTCGTCGCCGGCCGGGCCGCCAACAACGTGCTGCTCACTGGCGCCCGCGGCACCGGCAAGAGCTCGCTGATCAAGGCCTGTCTCAACGAGTTCGCGCCGCGGGGTCTGCGCCTGATCGAGGTCGACAAGACCGATCTGGTCGACCTGCCTGACATCGTCGATCTCGTGGCCGAGCGGCCGGAGCGCTTCGTCGTCTTCTGCGACGATCTTTCGTTCGATGAAGGTGAGCCCGGCTACAAGGCGCTGAAGTCGATCCTCGACGGCTCGATTTCCGAGTCTTCCGAAAACGTGCTGATCTACGCGACCAGCAACCGGCGCCACCTGCTGCCCGAATACATGCAGGAGAACCTCAGCTATCGGCACACCGAAAACGGCGAAGTCCATCCCGGCGAAGTCGTCGAGGAAAAGATCTCGCTATCGGAGCGGTTCGGCCTGTGGGTGAGCTTTTATCCGTTCAGCCAGGACGAGTACCTCGCCATCACCGGTGAATGGCTGCGCGCTCACGGCGTCGGCGCCGAGGCGATCGCCGCGGCCCGCGCCGATGCGCTCGTCTGGGCGCTCGAACGCGGTTCGCGCTCGGGCCGGGTTGCCTTCCAGTTCGCCAGGGACTACGCCGGAAGGCACTCTGCGTGACGGCACCGGGCGTCGAGCCACGCCGGCCCGTCGACGTCGCGGTCGGCGTGCTGATCGATGCGGAGGGTCGCTTCCTGCTGACGTCGCGGCCCGAAGGCAAGGTCTACGCCGGCTATTGGGAATTTCCCGGCGGCAAGCTCGAGGCCGGCGAATCGGTCGAGCAGGCGTTGCATCGCGAGCTGCACGAAGAGCTCGGCGTCACGATCGGCGCGGTCGTGCCCTGGCGGGTGACGCTGATGGACTACGCGCACGCCCGCGTCCGCCTGCACTTCTGCAAGGTGCGTGAATGGCATGGCGGGCTCGAGATGCGCGAGGGCCAGCAGATGGCGTGGCAGAGCCTGCCGGTCGAAGTCGGGCCGGTGCTGCCGGGCACGCTGCCGGTACTCGGCTGGTTCGCCGCCGAGCAGGGCTTTGCCGGCGCGACGCATCGCGAATAGGGCGGCCACTACACTGACAAGATGAGCTGGCTCGACGACGTGAAGTGGGACGCGAATGGCCTCGTGCCCGTCATCGCGCAGGAGGTTGGCACGAACGACGTGCTGATGTTCGCGCACATGAACCGCGAAGCGCTGGCGCAGACCGCCGAGCTCGGCGAAGCCGTCTACTGGAGCCGCTCGCGCCAGCGTCTCTGGCACAAGGGCGAGGAGAGCGGCAACGTCCAGACGGTGCGCGAGCTGCGCCTCGACTGCGACAACGACGTCGTCCTCCTCAAGGTGGAGCAGACGAGCCGCACGCCGGGCGAGCCGAAGATTGCCTGTCACACCGGGCGGCGCTCGTGTTTTTTCCAGCGCTATCGCGACGGTGCGTGGGAGACGGTGGATTCGGTCTTGAAAGAGCCGGGGCTGATCTACAAGTAGCGGTGTATGGCAGACACTGAGGCATCAAGCAACGACACACTGGCGCGCCTGGCGGCCGTCATCGTGTCACGCCGCGGCGGCGATCCGGCCACGAGCTATGTGGCGAGGCTCTTCGCCAAAGGCCCGGACGCGGTGCTGAAGAAGATCGGCGAGGAGGCGACCGAGGTCGTCCTGGCCTGCAAGGACGGCGACGCGAAAAAGGTCGTGGCCGAAGTGGCCGATCTCTGGTTTCACACGATGATCGCGCTGGCCCAGCACGGGCTCGCGCCCGTCGACGTGCTGGCCGAGCTGGAGCGGCGCGAAGGCCTGTCCGGGCTCGAGGAATTCGCGGCGCGCAAGATGACATCGAGAGAGGTGGACGGAACATGAACCAAGTCGTCGAGATCGATCCACGCCAGCAGTCGCTGAAGACGATCGGCCATATCAGCTATTTCCTGCACGCGGTCGTCGCGATCGGCGCCGTGTTGCCAGGCGCGCAGGGCAGCGTGTTGCTGCTGCTCGTCGCCTTCTTCATCGACCTGTTCAAGCGCGACGAAGCGCGCGGCACCTGGCAGGAATCGCATTTCAGCTGGCGCATCCGCAGCGTCGTCTGGGCTGGCGTGCTCTACCTGGTGACGGCGCCGTTGTGGCTCGCCTTCCTCCTGCCAGGCTGGATCGCCTGGGCGCTGGTCTCGATCTGGTTCCTCTATCGCATCGTTCGCGGCTGGCTGAACCTGTCGCAGAACACGCCGATGCCGACCTGAGGCACGAAGATGACTCGCGATCCGACCTGCCTCTTCTGCCGCATCGTCGCCGGCGAGATTCCCAGCAAGAAGGTCCACGAGGACGACGACATCCTCGTCTTTCACGACATCGCGCCGTGGGCGCCGGTGCATGTGTTGATGATTCCCAAGCAGCACGTCGCCAGCTTCTACGACGTCGGCGAGGCGCACACCGCAATGCTCGGCCGCATGATGTCGCTGGCGCCCCAGCTGATGAAAAAGCTCGGTGTCACGAACGGCTTTCGTACCCTCGTCAATACCGGCGTCGACGGCCTCCAGGAGGTGCCTCACCTCCATGTGCACGTCATGGGCGGCCCGCGGCCATGGGCGAAGGGCTGACCTAGAATCGGTCGCAGTCCCTCAGTGGAGAAAAATCATGGGTTCCATCAGTATCTGGCACTGGCTGATCGTGTTGTTGATCGTGGTGCTGGTATTCGGCACGAAGAAGCTAAAGAACATCGGCGCCGATCTCGGCGGTGCCGTCAAGGGCTTCAAGGACGGGGTGCGCGACGGCACCGTTTCGCCGGCCGATCCGGCCTCGCCGACACAGCAGGTGGCTGCCAGCCGGGCGGTCGATCCGGGCACCGTCGACGTCGAAGCCAAGACGAAATCCTGATCGCCTGATCCGGCCTTTGCCTCGCATGTACGGACCGGCATCGCCATGATCGACCTCGGTTTCGACAAGCTCGCCCTGATCGGTGCGGTCGCGCTGATCGTCATCGGCCCGGAAAAGCTGCCGCGCGTGGCGCGTACCGTCGGTACCTTGCTCGGCAAGGCGCAGCGTTACGTCGCCGATGTGAAGGCCGAGGTCAACCGCTCGATCGAGCTCGAAGATCTGAAGAAGATGAAGACCGAGTTCGAAGATGCCGCTCGCAATGTCGAGAAGACGGTCTCGTCGGAAATGCATCAGACGGCAGCCGATCTGAGCTCGTCGTGGCAGCCCTCGAT
>JALYSL010000036.1 GCA_030854825.1 Pseudomonadota bacterium | reverse complement strand
GTGGTGATTGCGGGTGTCGTGGCCATGTCGGCTCCTAGCGCTGAAGAGGAGCGGAGCGTCGACTCTTTCGATGGCCGCCGAATCCTCAAGGCATGGGACGAATGCGACCTGCGCCCTCAGCCGTGCGGCTCCTCCCAGTCGAAACGCCAGATCGCGATCGCCGCGAACAGCGCGCTGAAGGCGAGCAGCATGGCGATCGGCGCGATCGCGGCGTCGAAGCCGAGGCCGCGCCAGGTCATCGCGTCGAGGCCGTCGACGGCCCAGCGCGTCGGCACCACGAGCGATGCGGTCTGCAGCCATTTGGGAAAGACGAACGACGGCACCCAGGCCCCGCCCAGCATGACCATGACGAGCGTCGCGAAGATGGCCAAGCCGCGGGTCGCCTCCGGCGTCTTGCCGAGCGCGGCGATGAGCAGGCCGAAGCTCGAGGTCAAGAGCGCGAAGGCGATGGCGACGCCGACGAAGCCGGCGACGCTGCCGTCGATGCGGACGTGGAAGAAGAGCATCGCCGCGGCATAGATGATGGCCAGCAGCACCAGCGCCGTGATGGCGCCGCTGAGGATGTGGCTGCCGAGCAGGAGGCTTCGCGACAGCGGCGCCGCGCGCAGCCGCTTCCACAGACCGAGCCGGCGCGCCAGCAGCACGCCGACGCCGACCTCGATACCCATGAAGAGGATGAACTGCACGCCCATGCCGGCGAACGAATGGGCGTAGCTGTTGTAGGGCCGGTCCGTGCTCGAGGTCGAGGCGATCGGCTGCGTCGTGAAGGGCAGGGCGAACGACGAGCCCGGCGCGCCGCCGCCGAGCGTCTTGCCCAAGGCCTCCATCACGTGCTGTGCGAGCAGGCCCTTGACGAGCGGCAGTGCCGTCGACTGCGACGGGTCGTAGTGAACGGGGAGGGCCGGCTTCTTGCCGCCGGCGAGCAGCGCCTGCGACAGTTGCATGCCCAGGCCCGCCGGCAGCACGATGGCGGCGCGCACCTTGCCGCGACGCGCCTCGTCGACGGCGGCGGCTTCGCCGAGCTCGTGCACGTCGAAAGCCGGGTCGCTCCCGAGCGCCTTGACGATGGCCATCGAAAGCGGGCTGGCGTCGTGATCGGCGATCGCCACAGCGATCTTCGAGGGGCCGCCGCCAGTCGCGCCGAACAGCGATCCGAAGAAGGCGGCGATGACGATCGGCGCGGCGATCGACATGATCAGGGCGCGCCGGTTCGAGAAATAGAGAACCAGGTCCTTGCGGATCAGCGCCTTCAGCGCGGTGATGGCGTTTGATGTGCTCATGTCGATCAATCCCTCAGTGCGCGGCCGGTCAGCGAAAGGAATACGTCTTCGAGCCCGGCGCGGGCCGAGCCGATGCGGCTCACGCGGCGGCCTTGCGCGCTCAATGCGGCGAGCAGGGCGGGCGCGTCGCGGCCGAGATCGGCGACGCCGGCGCGCAGCACCTTGCCTTCTTGCGCCGGACGTTCGACGCCCGACAGGCCGGCGAGGGCTGCGAGATCGACGACGCCGTCGACCTCGATCTCCAGCGACAGCGTCGCCGGCAGCAGCCGCGCGATGCCGGCCAGCGTGTCGCTGGCCACGACCTTGCCGTGGTCGACGATGACGATCCGGTCGCAGAGGCGCTCGGCCTCTTCCATGTAGTGGGTCGTGTAGAGCAGGGCCTTGCCGCGCCGACGCAGCTCCTCGAGGTTGTCGAAGATGGCGTTGCGGCTTTGCGGGTCGACGCCGACGGTCGGCTCGTCGAGGATCAGGATGTCGGGGTCGTGCACCAGGGCTGCGGCGATGTTGAGGCGCCGCTTCATGCCGCCACTGAAAGTCTGCGGCTTGTCCTTGGCGCGATCGGCTAGGCCGACCAGGCTCATCGCGGCATCGACGCGCGCCTCGAGCAGCGCGCCGCTCAGCCCGTAGAGGGCGCCGAACAGCGCCAGGTTGGCGGCGGCGCCGAGGTTCTCGTAGATCGAGAGCTCCTGCGGCACGATGCCGATGCGGCGCTTCGGCGCCTGGCTTGTCTCGGTGAGCTCCTGAAGCGAGGCACCGTCGCCGACGAACACCTGGCCGCGGTCGGCGGCCACCAGGCCGCACAGCATGGCGACGGTCGTCGACTTGCCCGCGCCATTCGGCCCGAGCAGGCCGACGATCTCGCCCGCGCCGAGCGAGAACGACAGGTCGGAGACGACAGCGCGGCTGCCGTACGATTTGCAAAGGCCCCGGGCTTCGAGCATCGCTGTCCTCTTGGTGCAATCGGCGCGACTCTAAGCGGCGGCCCGGGTCCTCGCACCGCGCGAGCGACGGATCGACGCCGCACGGCGCCAAAGGCAAGAACGCAGCGCGAGCTGTATGAGGAAAGTGCGATGAGAACGGTCGAAGCGAGTGAGTTCGAAGGTGGCTCGGTCTTCATCGACGGCGACTGGAAGCCGCTTTCCGAAGGCAAGATCTCGCTGTTCGATTGGGGCTTCACGCGCTCCGACGTGACCTACGACGTGGCCAGCGTCTGGAAGGGCGCCTTCTTCCGGCTCGAGGATCATCTCGACCGCTTCTTCGCCAGTCTCGGCAAGCTGCGCATGAAGGTGCCATACAGCCGCGCCGAAGTGCGGCAGATATTGCATGGCTGCGTCAAGGCCGGCGGCCTGCACGAGGCCTACGTCGCGATGGTCTGCACGCGTGGCGTGCCGCCGCGCGGCGCCCGCGATCCGCGCCTGGCGACGAACCGCTTCTATGCCTATGCCTTGCCCTTCGTCTGGATCGCGCCGCCGGAAAAGCAGGCTTCGGGCATCGACCTGCACGTCAGCAGCCGCATCCGCATCGCCCCCGAGTCGGTCGATCCGACGGTCAAGAACTACCACTGGATGGACCTGGTGCAGTCGATGTTCGAGGCCTACGACCGTGGCGCCGACACGAGCTGCGTCGTCGATGCGGCGGGCCACATCGCCGAAGGCCCGGGCTTCAACGTCTTCATGGTCAAGGACGGCGTCGTGCGCACGCCCGATCGCGGCGTGCTCGAAGGCATCTCGCGCAAGACGGCGATCGAGCTGTGCGGCACGCTCGGCGTTCCCTTGCGCGTCGAGCCCGTGCCTGCCGCCGAGCTCGCCGAAGCGGATGAGGTCTTCATCACTTCGAGCGGTGGCGGCGTGCTGCCGATCGCCAGGATCGACGGTCGGCCGATCGCCGCGGCCTGGCCGGGCCCGATCACGAAGCAGCTGCAGGACGCCTACTGGTCCCTGCACGACGACCCACGCCATCGCGACCCCGTCGAGTATTGACGCGGCGAGCGCGCATGCCCCGGCGCGAGCGCGAACTGCGCGGCGCAGCCATACTGGGTTTCCACCACGCAGGAAACACATCATGGCCGTCACCAAGGGCTTGTTCGTTCGCCTTCACGCCAAGGCCGACAAGGGCGATGCCGTCGCCGACTTTCTCAAGTCGGCACAGCCGCTGGCTGTGGCCGAGGGTGCCACGACGGCCTGGTTCGCGGTTCGCTTCGGCCCGACCGAATTCGGCATCTTCGATGTCTTCCCCGATGACGTCGGCCGCGACGCGCACCTCGGCGGCCCGATCGCCAAGGCGCTGATGGCCAATGCCACCGCGCTGCTCGCCGAGGCGCCGAAGATCGAGAAGATCGACGTCCTCGCCAGCAAGCTCTGACATCGCCGGGCTTGCAAAGGCCGGTCGCCTGCCCCAGTTGGGCAGGCGAAGGCCGGAGCCGGCCGTTCGGCGGATTCGTCGCTGCCGAGGGCGGCGTACCTTTCCGGCATCGAATGAACGGAAAGACCGGCTCCTCATGAACAGCAGCAACAACGACGCATCGGCCGCTCCTGCCGGTGCCCTCGCGGCCCACTCCCAGGCGCTCGCCGCCATCGTCGAGCGGATCGGCGCCAGCACGCTGGCGGTGCGCGGCCGACGCCACGCAGTCGCCTCCGGCGTTGTCTGGCGCGAGGGCATCGTCGTCACCGCGGCGCATGTCTTTCGCCGCACGCCGGCGGCGGCCACGCTCGT
>JALYSL010000316.1 GCA_030854825.1 Pseudomonadota bacterium | reverse complement strand
ATCATCGCGACGAAGCCCGGGCGATAACGTCGAGGTAGGCGCGAACGGCGCCGGACATGCCGAGAGCGAGCGCGTCGGCAATGATCGCGTGACCGATCGATACCTCGAGCACGCCGGGCACGGTGCCGAGGAAATCGCCGAGGTTGCCCAGGCCGAGATCGTGGCCGGCGTTGACGCCCAGGCCCTGTGCCTGCGCGGCGCGCGCAGCAGCGGCGAAGGCAGCCAGCGATTCGTCTTGCGCCGGTGTGCCGTGGGCGCGGGCATACGGTTCGGTATAGAGCTCGACGCGATCGGCGCCGATGGCCTGTGCCGCGCGCATCACCCCGGCATCCGGATCCATGAAGAGAGAGACACGAACACCGAGCGTGCGCGCTTCATCGATGAGCGGCGCCAGACGAGCGCCGTCGCGCGCCAGATCCCAACCGTGGTCGGAAGTCGCCTGCTCGGCGCTGTCGGGAACGAAGGTGCATTGCTGCGGCCTCGCCTCGCGCACGATGTCCATGAGGTTGTGAAAAGGGTTGCCCTCGATGTTGAACTCGGCCTGCGGCCAGTCCTTCAACATTGCCGCGAGATCGAAGACATCGTGCCGGCGAACATGCCGCTGATCGGGTCGCGGGTGCACCGTGATGCCTTGGGCGCCGGCCTCGAGCGCGGCCATGGCCAGGCCGACGACGCTCGGAATCGTCAGCGCTCGCTGGTTGCGCAGCAGGGCGATCTTGTTGACGTTGACCGACAGCGCCGTCGTTCGCCGCCGCGCGTCGAGACCGGTCGTGACCAGAGGATTCATCGTGTCGGCGTCAGGGCTCGAGCGACTGGGCGTCGAGCATGACCTGGCGCGTGCGCAAGGTGTCGGTGCCGAGATGATAGTGAAGCTGCGCCCGCAGGATCGGCCGCAGCTCGGCAAGCGAGCGCGCCGCAACGCGCCGGAGCGCCGTCAGATCGCCACTTTCCAGGGCTTGCTGGACCGACACCAGGGTCGCACCGCTCGTGGTGCCATCGGTCGCGCCCGGGGCGGCGACGACACCGGCATCGGCGAGCACGCGGTAACGCTCGTCGACGTCGACGGGGCGACGCGTCGCCGTCTCGATGCCGAGCTCGGGCAACAGGCCGATCTCCTGCAACAGCACGATCTCGAAGGCACGCAGCGCCGCTTGCGCGTCCGCCTCGGCAGCGCCGAGCGCGCCGATCGTCGCCGCGTAGGCATCGAAAAGCCCGACGTGCGGATCGTGCCGGGCGACGAGCTTGAGCAGAAGCTCGTTCAGATAGAAGCCGTTGAAAAGCGCCGCGCCCGTCAGCATCGGGCTGCCGCCGGTCCACTCGGCGGCGCGAAGGTTGTGCACCTCGCGAACGTCTTCGGCCGAAGCTTGCCGCCCGAGCGACACCTGAATACGCTGGAATGGCAGAAGGACGCTGCGCAGTTGCGAGAACGGCCGCTTCGCGCCCTTCGCCGCAACGGCAATGCGCCCCTGCTCGCGCGTGAAGAGATCGAGAATGAGGCTCGACTCGCTCCAGTCGTAGCGATGCAGCACGAAGGCCGCGAGCGGCGCGCTGCGCGAGGATCGGGAAGCCACGCCCGATGCTATTCGTAGCCGTACGAGCGCAGATGCGCCTCGTCGTCGGCCCAGCCGCTTTTCACTTTGACCCAGAGTTCGAGAAATACCTTGGCGCCCAGCAGGTGCTCGAGCTCGTGGCGCGCTTCGGTGCCGATGCGCTTGAGCCGTTCGCCGCCGCTGCCGATGATCATCGCCTTGTGCGAGTCACGCTCGACGACGATGGACGCCGCGATCCGGCGCAGCTGCCCCTCTTCCTCGTATTTGTCGATCACCACCGTCGATGTGTACGGGAGCTCGTCGCCGGTCAGGCGAAAGAGTTTCTCCCGCACGATTTCCGCGGCGAGAAAACGGTCGCTCCGATCGGTCAGCGCATCTTCCTCGTAGAGCCAGGGCTGCTCGGGCAGATACGGCGCGACGATGCCCAGCAATCGCTCGGCATCGGCCGCTTTCGTGGCCGACAAGGGCACGAATTCGGCGAAATCGTCCTTCGACTGCATGGTCTGCAGCCACGGAGCGAGGTCGCTGCGCCGGGTGACGGTGTCGAGCTTGTTGGCGACGAGGATCGCCGGCTTGGCCGTGGGCAGCAGAGCGAGGACGGCGGCGTCTTCCTTGTCGAAGCGGCCGGCCTCGACGACGAAGAGCGCAACGTCGACGTCGCTCAACGTGCTGGTCACGGCACGGTTCAGCGTGCGGTTGAGGGCGGCGGCGTGTCGGGTCTGAAAGCCGGGAG
>JALYSL010000300.1 GCA_030854825.1 Pseudomonadota bacterium | reverse complement strand
ACATCGCGCCGAGTTGCTGGCGCCGGTCGACGGCTATGTCGCACGCCGCAGCGTGCAGCTCGGTCAACGCGTGCAGGCCGGTACGCCGCTGCTCTCGGTGATCGCACTCGACGACCTCTGGGTCGATGCCAATTTCAAGGAAAGCCAGCTCCGCAACCTGCGCATCGGCCAGCCGGTCGCGCTCGTTGCCGACGTCTACGGCAGCAAGGTCGAATACCACGGAACCATCGAGGGTCTCGGTGCCGGCACGGGTGCAGCGTTCGCGTTGCTGCCCGCGCAGAACGCGACGGGCAACTGGATCAAGGTCGTGCAGCGCGTGCCGGTACGCATCGCGCTCGACCCGAACGAGTTGAAGACGCACCCGCTGCGCGTGGGCCTCTCGATGGACGCCAAGGTCGACGTGCGCAATACCGAGGGCCGCATGCTGTCCGACGCGACGGGCAAGCCGGCGCATACGGCGACCGCGGTCTTCGACGACGCCGGCGCCGCTGCCGATGCAGACGTGCGCCGCATCATCTCGGCCAACATGGGGCGCTCGGTCGCCATGGCTCCGGCGGCACCGACGACGTCGCACTGATGGCTTCATCGGCGTCGATCGGCCCCGGTGCATCGGGGACCGCGGGCATTCCCTCCTCGAGCGGTCCCGCTGCGCCGGCGGCCGGACCAGCCCGCGCCGCACCACCTCCGCCACTCACCGGCGGGGCACTCGTGCTCGGAACGATCGCGCTCTCGCTCGCGACCTTCATGAACGTGCTCGACACGTCGATCGCCAACGTCTCGATTCCGGCGATCGCCGGCGACATGGGCGTGAGCCCGTCGCAAGGCACCTGGGTCATCACCTCGTTCGCCGTCGCCAACGCGATCTCGGTGCCGCTGACCGGCTGGATGACGCAACGCTTCGGACCGGTGCGCCTGTTCGTCTCGAGCATCGTCCTCTTCGTGATCGCGTCGTGGCTGTGCGGCCTGGCGCCGAACATCGGCATGCTGATCGCGTTTCGCGTCCTGCAGGGCCTGGTCGCCGGGCCGATGATTCCGCTGTCGCAGACCTTGCTGCTGTCGAGCTACCCGCGCGCCAAGGCGGGCACGGCGATGGCGATGTGGGCGATGACGGTGCTGGTCGCGCCGGTCGCAGGGCCCTTGCTCGGCGGCTGGATCACCGACAACATCTCGTGGCCGTGGATCTTCTACATCAACATTCCGGTCGGCCTGATCGCGGCGGCGATCACCTGGTCGATCTACCGCTCGCGCGATCCGGGGCCGAAGAAGACCAAGCTCGACTACGTCGGCCTCGGCCTCCTGATCGTCTGGGTCGGCGCCCTGCAGATCATGGTCGACAAGGGCAAGGAGCTCGACTGGTTCAACTCGACCCAGATCGTCGTCCTCGCCGCGACGGCGGTGATCGGCTTCGCCTTCTTCCTCGCCTGGGAGCTCACCGAAAAGAACCCGGTCGTCGACCTGCGCCTGTTCGGGGGCCGCAATTTCCTCTGGGGCACGCTGTCGCTCTCGGTCGCCTACGGGATCTTCTTCGCCAACGTCGTCCTTCTGCCGCTCTGGCTGCAGGAGTACATGGGCTACACGGCAACCGCGGCCGGTCTGGTGATTGCGCCGGTCGGCGTGCTGGCGATCATCCTGTCGCCTTGGGTCGGCAAGAACGTCTCGAAGATCGATCCGCGCAAGCTCGCGACCGTCGCCTTCCTCGGCTTCGGCGTCGTTTTGTGGATGCGGTCGCGCTTCAACACGCAGGCCGACTTCGGCACCATCCTCATTCCGACGATCCTGCAAGGCGCTGCGATGGCCTTCTTCTTCATTCCGCTGCAGGCCATCATTTTCTCCGGCCTCACGCCCGACAAGATGCCGGCGGCCGCGGGCCTCAGCAATTTCGTGCGCATCACGGCGGGCGCCATCGGTACTTCCATCTTCACGACGGCGTGGGAAAACCGCGCCATCCTGCACCACGCACAGATCGCCGAATCGGTGACGCGCAGCAACGATGCGGCGACGCTCACCTTGAACCAGCTCGGCGCGAGCGGCTACGACCCGGCGCAGTCGCTGGCGACGATCAACCGCATGGTCGACCAGCAGTCGTACACGATGGCGGCGACCGATCTGTTCTATCTCTCTGCCGCCTCGTTCGTCGTCTTGCTCGTCTTCGTCTGGATGACGAAGCCGGTGCCCGGTGCCGGCTTCGGCGCCGGCGGCGCGCACTGATCACCAGGCCAGCGGCGTCGCGTAGCCTGTCATCTCGAGGTAGCCGCGGCCAACCTTGCGGCCATTCGCGTCGAACAACTGGGCGATGCCTTCCCAGTAGATCGAGCCGGTGCTGGCCCGGCTGTCGAGCTCCTGGTCGTCGAGCATCGCCTTCACGTCGAAGCAGCCGGCCGGCGTGACGACGGACCACTCGACCGGATAGCTTGCCCGCGAGGCCGGGCTCGTCCAGCGTCGCCCGGCGTGGAACGACACGTCGGCAGCAGCGAAGTTTTGCGTTGGACCCGCGGCAGCGCGAAAGCTGCCGCCCGTCCACAGCGTCGTGCCGTCGGCGCGGCGCACGCGAAACGCCATCAATGCGGCGCCGTCGTCGAGATTCATGCCGACCCAGTCCCAGCCGACAGCGCTCGCGCCGAGCAGCGAATCGCTCCATTCGTGATCGAGCCAGGCGCGGCCCCTGACGTTGACCGGCTCGTCGCGATCCAGGCCGAGGGTGCCGCGCACCGCGAGTTGCGGCTCGCTGTAGTAGCGGCT
>JALYSL010000297.1 GCA_030854825.1 Pseudomonadota bacterium | reverse complement strand
GGTCTACACCGAGATCCTCGAGTCGGGCGACACGCGCTCGGCCCGCGCCCTGCTCGAAGGCGGCAGCGGCCGCCTCGGCGCGCTGTTCTACGGGCTCGTTCCCGGCGCCGCGCAGGAGCTCGCCTCGTACACCGTCTATCGCTGGGAATGCGCCGTGCGCGCCTCGGTGGTGATGGGCTTCGTCGGCGCCGGCGGGCTCGGCCAGCTTATGGATCAGTCGATGAAGATGCTCAACGGCGGCGAAGCGAGCAGCATCCTGCTCACCTTCCTCGCGCTCGTCATCCTGGCCGATGCGATCAGCGTCGCCGTGCGCAAGGTGCTGGCATGACGAGCGCGGCGTGGCGCGACCCAGCGCGCACCGAAACACGACCTTCCTTCGCCGGCATCGCCACCCTCGCGCTGGTGCTCGTCGCGATCGCGGCGAGCTTCGCCTATCTCGCCGTCGACTATCGCCAGCTCTTCAGCGGCGAATCGATGCACCTCATGGCGAAGTTCATCGCCGAGTTCTTTCCGCCCGACCTGTCGGCGGCCTTCGTCGCCAAGGCGGCCTGGGGTGCCTTGCAGACCTTCGCCGTCGCCGCAATCGGCACCCTGCTCGCCGTGGTCGCGGGCGGCGCGCTCGCGTTTCCCGCCGCCGGTCGCTTCGGTCTCACCGGTCGGCTGATTGCCCGCTTCATCCTCAATTTCCTGCGCAGCGTGCCCGAGCTGGTCTGGGCCGCGCTAATGGTGATCGCCGCCGGTCTCGGCCCCTTCGCGGGCACGCTGGCCCTGGCGCTGCACACCACCGGCGTGCTCGGCCGCCTCTATGCCGAAAGCCTGGAGAACGTGCCCGCGCTGCCCGAGCGCGCGTTGCGCGAAGCGGGCAGCGGCCGGGTGGCCGCGTTCGCGTACGCGACGCTGCCGCTGCTCACGACTCAAGGCATCGCCTACGCGCTTTACCGGCTCGAGATGAACATCCGGATGGCCGCCGTGCTCGGCTTCGTCGGGGCCGGCGGCCTCGGCCAGTTGCTCTACTTCTACCTCTCGATCTTTCAGCAGGCGCAGGCCGCGACCCTGCTCATCGCGATGTTCCTGCTCGTCTTCGCCGTCGACAGTTTCAGCGCCGCCTTGCGGGCCCGCCTGGCACCCGCGCACGGCTGAGCCTGCCAGGCTTGTCATCGCCAAGCGGAGCGAGCAGTTCGGCGCCAGCGCGGTCATCGTCGGGCTCGATCTGACGACTCCGCCAAGCCGGTTCCAATGCGCTGCTCGGCCCGAACGGCGCAACTATTGCGCAGCGAGCTTGAGGTCGGCGCGCGGCGTCCACTTCGCCGAGTCGTCGGTCGCCGCCTTCGGTGCGCCGAGGAAGAGGCGGCTGGTCGGCAGCTCCTTGGTGGCGAGGTAGTCGCGAACGGCAACGGCGCGGCGTGTCGCGAGCTGCTGCATCGCATCGTCGGCGACGGTGATGCTGGCGAGCAGCAGCGCTTCCATCTCTTTCGTCGGCAAGTCCTTGGTCAAGCCGACGACGTTCTTCGGCTTGACGATGTCGGCGCGCTTGTAGACCTCCTTCAGGAACGTCGGGTACTCGGCGGCGCCGACCACGACCTCGGCACTCGGGCTGGCGCCATCGGCGATGGCCTGGCGGCGCTTTTCCGATCGCACGATCTGGTGCAGCCGGTCACGCTTCCAGGCTTCCTTTTCGACATCGAGCCGGCTCTCGCCGCTCACCGTGAGCATCAGCGCCGGCCGGTCGACGAGCGCCTTGGCGACCTTGTCGAGGCGCTCTTTCGCGTCGGCATCGAGCACCGCCGTGCCGGGAGCGAACTCGACGCTCGACAGCTCGCTGCTGTTGCCTCCCAGGGCCGACGACAACAGGCTGAACGGCGCGGTGATCGCTTTGACGACGAGGTTGGTGATGACCTTCCAGATGACGCCGCCGAGCGAGAACTGCGGATCGTTGATCGAGCCGCTCACCGGCAGGTCGAGATCGATGACGCCCTGCCGGTCCGCGAGGAGCGCGACCGCGAGCTTCACCGGCAGGCTCGCCGTCGAGCCTTCGACCTTGTCGCCGAACGCGAGCTGGTTGAGGACGATCTTGTTGCTCGCCGTCAGCTGGCCGTCGGGCTTGACGAGATAAGCGAGGTCGACGCTCATCTTGCCGCGCTCGATGCCGTAGCCCGAGTACTTGATCGCGTAGGGCGAGAGCGGCGGCAATTCGAGGTCGCGAACCTTCGCCTTCAGGTCGAGCGCGAGGGGCTTGGCGAGCGGGTTCACCTGGCCGGTGATCTCGAGCGTCGCGGTGCCTTCGACGCGGCTGCGCAATTCGAGGTCGGCGAGCTGCGGCGGCGCGCCGGCGGCCGGTGACTGCGAGGAGAACGCCGCGAGCTTGCCGTTCAGCTCGCTCAGATTGGCGGTGTAGTTCGGCTTGACGAAACGATCGTTGTAGTTGACGCGACCGCTGACGACGACGATCGGCCCGAACTCGAAGATCGGCGCTGGGCCGGACGACGCAGCGGAAACCGCGACGGGCACGCTCGCGACGTTCGCCGAACTCGGCGCACTCGCCGAGGGTGCCGCGGCCGACGGGCTCCTGGCGACATCCTGCAGATTGAGCCGGCCGTTCTCGTCGAGCACGATGCGGGCGAAGAAGTCGCTGAGCGCCGTCTCGGCGACGGCGATGCGCGGCGCCGCATCCGGCGCGAGGGCGACGTCGATGCCGCGTATCGACAGCGACTTCCAGTTCAGCAGCTGCCCTGTCGGCGCCGTGTCGCGCACCATCGCAAGCGCATGCCTGGTTGCGGCGTGGTCGTTGCCTGCGCTCGCGGCGCGAAAGTCGTCGACGGTCGCGTCGCCGCGCAGGCGCAGGCTTGGCCCGTTGCTGCGCCGCTCCCAGGCGACGTCGCCCTTGAAGCTGGTCTGCGCCTTCTGCACGTCGATGTCGAAGAAAGCATCGAGGTACGGGTCGAGCAGGTGCAGCGGCAGCTCCTTGAGCAGCAGCTTCGCCTTCACGCTCGACGGGACACCTTGGCCGAAGCCTTTCATTTCGCCGCGCACGTCGATGCTGCCGACGACGCCGCTGCTGACCGCGTTGCCGGTCGGGCCGGCCGGAACGGCCAGGCGCGCGGCGACGCGAAACGGCGCAACGCCCGCACTGTCGAGCGCCCAGCCGTGAAGCTGCAGCGCCAGGTCCGCGACGTCGAGGGCGACGGGCTCGGCGAGCGAGTGGTCGGCGAAGTTCGCGCGGCCCTTGTCGATGACCAGGTCGCCGAGTGCGAGCTTCCAGCCGCCCGTGCCCACCGCCGGCGCCGACGCCGCGGTCGCCGCCGAATCGACCTTCGGAGAACTCGCCGTGGAAGACGACGGTACGGCCGCCGTGGCCGCCGAGCCGCCCTCGCGCGACCAGCGGTCGAAGTTCCAGCGCCCGTTGGCGCTTCGGTCGACGCGAACGCGCGGGCCGCGCAGCGCGAGCCGGCCGATGCTGGCGCGGCGGGCGGCCGTATCCACCTGCGCATCGAGCAGCTCGATCGACTCGACCGCTAGCTCAGGCGACCCGGCCTCGCCGAGCATGAGCGATGCCAGGGCGATCCGTTTCGACGCGACCTTCAGCTGCGGCCCCTGGGCCGTCGGCCGCCATTCGACGCCGAGATCGGCGCTCAAGTCACCGACCAGCATCGGCGCAAGCACACCGCGCAGATACGGATGCGCGGCGATCAGCGGCAAGGTGTCGAGCTTGATCTGCAGCGCGGCACCGGCGGCATTGCCTTGCCCGGAGAACGCCAGCTTGCCGTGATCCTTCGCCGTGCCGACGACGCCCTCTCCCTTGAAGACGACCGGCGCATCGAGCGGCCAGCCGATCGCCTGCGCGTCGAAGGAGAAGTCGGTCAAGGCAAGCTCGGCCCGTGGCTTGGTCGTCGCATCGCGCCAGTCGAGCTGGCCGGCGCGGATCGAGAGCGCCGCCAGCGTCGCCTT
>JALYSL010000283.1 GCA_030854825.1 Pseudomonadota bacterium | reverse complement strand
CACGGCGGCCGTGATGGGGGCCGTGGATGCAGCGCACGTCGGCTCCGCGTCCGGCGTCAACAACGCGGTGGCCCGCGTCGCCGGCCTGTTGGCCACGGCGACCCTCGGCTTCGTTCTCGCCACCGGCTCGGCGAGCGTCGAGTTCACGGCCCGGTTCCACGCCGCCGCGCTGGCCGGCGCGCTGCTCGCGCTCGCGGCCGGCGGCGCCGCCTTCCTTCTCGTCGACGCAAAGCGCGAATAGAACCCGGCCGAGCGACGCCGAGTCAGACGAGCACGAGCGTACGTTCCGGCGCGATGCGTTGCGTTGCCGCTGGCGAGGCCGACGAGCAGCCTGGCCGAGCCGGCGCCCCACGGATTGGCGATGACGAACGCACCCGGGCGCGCCTGCAACGAACGGAATGGCGCGGCCTTGTCGGCTTGGAAGGGTCATGGCGCCTCGTCGATCAAGAATGAAAACTCAAGATAATCGAGCCTCACCGGCGCTTTCCGTCAGCGTGCCGGCAGACATGACAGCGGAGACATCGAGACCATGCAAAACCCATCGAGACTCTTCATCGGCTTCGCCCTCGTCGCCACGGCAATGGCAGCCTCCGCGCAGGTGACCTTCTTCGAGCACGACGGCTTTCGTGGCCGTTCGTTCACCAGCGATCGTTCCGTCGGCAACTTCGCGCGCTTCGGCTTCAACGATCGTGCGTCGTCGGTGATCGTGCGCTCGGGTCGCTGGGAGCTCTGCGACAACGCTGGCTTCGGCGGCCGCTGCGTGGTGCTGCGACCGGGCCGCTATGGATCGCTCAGCGCGATGGGCATGAACGACCGCGTCTCATCGGTGCGTCGCGTCGGCGGCCGGCGGCCACCCTATCCACGTTGACCACCACTGCTCTGAACTCCTTCATGTCTTTCGATCTCGTGATCATCGGTGGCACCGGCGACCTTGCCTGGCGCAAGCTCATGCCCGCCCTGTTCCAGGCCTATCGCCACGGCAAGCTGCCTGCGGGAGGCCGCATCCTCGCGGTGTCGCGGCAGGTGCTGAGCGACGAGGCGTATCGCGGCTGGCTGAAGGATCGCTTCCAGGAAGTCGAAGGCGCCAAGCGGCCGAGCGACGACGAGTTCGGCCGCTTCGGCGAGATGCTGTGCTACCTGCGGCTCGACTTGTCGCAGCCGGCCGACTACGCCGAGATCAAGTCCTGGCTGGCGGCGCGGCCGGGCGGCGCGGCCGACGTGGTCGTCATGTACCTGGCCACCAGCCCCGATCTGTTCCCGACGGTCTGCGCCCAGCTCGGCGCCGCGGGACTGAACGGCGACAAGGTTCGCGTCGTCCTCGAAAAGCCGCTCGGCCGTGACCTCGCCAGCGCGCAGGAGATCAATCGCGTGGTCCGCTCGGTGTTTCGCGAAGAGCAGGCGTTTCGCATCGACCACTACCTCGGCAAGCCGTCGGTGCAGAACCTGATGGCGCTGCGCTTCGGCAATGCCTTGTTCGAGCCGCTCTGGCGGCGCGAGTCGATCGCCAACATCCAGATCACGCTGGCCGAATCGATCGGCGTCGGCACGCGCGGCGATTTCTACAGCCGCACCGGCGCGCTGCGCGACATGATCCAGAACCATGCACTGCAGCTGCTGACGATGGTGGCGATGGAGCCGCCGTCGCGCATCGACGCCGACGCCATCCGCGACGAGAAGCTCAAGGTGCTGCGCTCGCTCAAGCCGTTCACGACCGAAAGCGTTGCCCGCGACGTCGTGCGCGGCCAGTACCGCGCCGGCAACGTCGACGGCAAGAAGGTCGTGGGCTATTTCGAGGAAGAAAAGGTTTCGGCGGCTAGCCGCACCGAAACCTTCGTGGCCCTACGCACCGAGGTGCGCAACTGGCGCTGGGCCTCGGTGCCGTTCTACCTGCGCACCGGCAAGCGCCTGGCGGCGCGCGACGCGCAGATCGTCGTCAACTTCCGGCCGACGCCGCACAGCATCTTTCCGGGCGTGAGCCCGCCGAACAAGCTCGTCATCAAGCTGCAGCCAGAAGACGGTCTCGAATTGCACCTGCTCGCGGCCACAGGCACCGGGCAATCGGAAGCGCTGTCGCCGGTGTCGCTCGATCTCGACTTCGACAAGGCTTTCGCCGAAAACCGCGTCGGCGCCTACGAGCGGCTGCTGCTCGACGTCATCGCCGGCCGCCTCAACCTGTTCGTGCGCAGCGACGAGCAGGAAGAGGCGTGGCGCTGGGTCGAGCCGATTCTGGAGTCGTGGCAGGCCGACGACGCGGGCCCCCGGCCCTACATGGCCGGCACCTGGGGGCCGGCCGCGGCGAGCGCACTGGTGGCGCGCGACGGCTACGCCTGGTCGGAAGAACAGTAGCGCGGCGCGGGTCTATTTCGAATCGAGGCCTCGGATCGGCTTGGCGCCGGGGCCGGCGGGCGGGATCTCGACGATCTTCTCGTCGGTCGCCTTTTCCTTGAAGCTGCCCGGCTGTTTCTCGCTGGCCTTCTTCTCCGAAGATCTCAGCGCCTCGCGCTGGTTCGCCGCGGCGGACGATGGTTGATTCGATGTGCTCATCTCTGGCTCCTTGTTGGCCGGCGCGCTGACGCGGCTCGAACAAGGAGTGGAGCCTGCGACGCGGCGCATGACGAGACGCAAACGGCGCGTCGCGCTGTGGGAAAACGCCGGCAGACAAGGCCCTTCGCTTGTTTGACACTGCGATCGAAGGAGGCCGATGAGCACAGCACAACGACCACCGCCGCGACATTTCTCGATGCTGCGCGAATTTCACCTGGCCGACGCCTTCACGCTCGCCAACGCCGCGTGCGGCGTCGCCGGCGTGCTGATGGCGATGCGCTTTCTCGTCACGAAAGACACCGGCGACCTGCTCGTCGGCGCGGCCTTCGCGCCGGCCGCGCTCGTCTTCGACGTGCTCGATGGCCGCATCGCCCGCTGGCGCCACACTTCGTCGGCGCTCGGCCGCGAGCTCGATTCGCTGGCCGACGTGATCTCGTTCGGCGTCGCGCCCGCCGCGCTGGCCTTCGCCTCGGGCCTCATGGGCGCCTGGGATGCGCTCGTGCTGCTCTACTTCGTCTGCTGCGGCGTCTCGCGCCTGGCTCGCTACAACGTCACCGCGGAAAGCCTTTCGGACGGCGGCGACAAGGTCGCCTACTTCGAAGGCACACCCATTCCGACCAGCGTGCTGCTTAGCGCGGTACTTGCGTTCGCGGCGTGGCAGGGGCGCATCGGCGCATCGATCTACGGCAGCGTCTGGCTCATCGGCGGCGCCGCATTGCACCCGCTGGTCCTGCTGTTCGCGCTCTCCGGAACGCTCATGGTCAGCAAGACGCTGCGCATCCCGAAGCTCTGACTCGCAGCTGCGTCACGGCACCACCTTCCAGTTCCCGTTCTCGATCCGCACCATCACCTGGCTGCGCGAGTCGACGCCGTTGTGGTCGGACGCGCTCATGTTGTAGACGCCTTCGGCGCCGACGAAATCGTGCAGGCCTTCGATCGCATCGCGCAGCGCGGCGCGAAATTCCGGCGTCCCCGGCTTGCCCTTCTTCAGCGCTTCGCGCGATGCCTGCTGGGCGATCAGCAGCGCGTCCCAGGCGGTGGCGCCAAACAGCGATCGCGAGCCAGCGCCGTACTTCGCCTCGTAGCGCTGCACGTAGTCGGCCGCGACTTTCTTGATCGGATTCGAATCGGCCAATTGCTCGGGCACGAGCGCCGGCGCCACCGTCATGTAGCCGCCCTCCAGATCCTTGCCGCCGACGCGCAGGAAGTCGTTGTTGGCAACACCTTGGGTCTGATAGACCGGCCCCTTGTAGCCGCGCCGCGCCAGCTCGATCTGTGGCAGCGCGCCCTGCGTGCCCGAGGCGAAGATGTAGACGCCGTCGGGGTTGGCGGCGAGCAGCTTCAGGACCTGTGCCGTGACGCTCTGGTCGGTCGGGTTGTAGCGCTCGCTGGCAACGATCTTCACGCCCCTGGCTTGCGCCACCGGCTCGAACGCCTTCAGGAAACCTTCGCCGTAGCTGTTCGCGAAGCCGATCGTCGCCATCGTCTTGCCTTTGGCCTTGAGCACGTGATCGAGGACGAGGCCGCTTTGCAATTGCTCGGTCGGCGACAGCTTGAATGCCCATTTGCGCGGCCCGTCCTGGGGCAGCACGATGGCGCCGCCGCCGGCGAGCGAAATCACCGGCACCTGCGCCTGGCCGGCCGACTCGACGACGACGAGCGAGGTCGGCGTGACCGACGAGCCGATGATGAGGTCGACCTTGTCTTCGTTGATCAGCTTGGCCGCGTTCTTCGCCGCCGTGCTGCTGTCTGTCGCGTCGTTGAGAATCGTGAAACGCACTTTCTCGCCGGCCATCTCGGCCGGCCACATGCGGATGGTCTGCTCCTCGGGAATGCCGAGCGAGGCGCCGGGCCCGGTCGTCGAGAGGATGACGCCGATGTGGATGTCGGCGAGCGCCAGCGGCGCGGTCAGGGCAAGCGCGGCAGCGGCGAGCGCAGCGCCCAGGACGAAGCGAGCGGGACGGGTCGAAGCGATCATGCGGTTTCCTTCTTGGCAGTCGCGCATCGTCGCCGCCGCGGGCGCGGCTGTCTTCGGGAGAGTCCCGAGGTTCGCAGGTTTTCGCTCCCGTCTATGCTCGCTGCGCGCCTCGGGAGCCGCCATGTTCGTCCGCAACTGCTGGTATGTCATCGCCTGGGATCACGAAGTGCCGGTCGACGCGCTGTTTACGCGCACCGTGCTCGGCGAAGCGATCCTGCTCTATCGCACCGGCAGCGGCGAGATCGTCGCGTTGCGCGACCGTTGCTGCCATCGCCTGGCGCCGCTCTCGAAAGGGCGCAAGGAGGGCGACTGCGTGCGCTGCGGCTATCACGGCCTGCTGTTCGACGCGACCGGCCGCTGCATCGAGATTCCCGGCTCCGAGACGGTGCCCGACAAGGCGCGCGTCCAGCGCTATCCGCTGGCCATGAAGAACAAGTGGGTCTTCGTCTGGATGGGCGACCCGGCCAAGGCCGATCCGGCGCTGCTGCCCGACAACTTCTCCTGCGACGATCCGGATTGGGACTACCTGCCTGGCTACATGCACTACGCCACACCGCAGCAGCTCATCTGCGACAACCTGCTCGACTTCTCGCACCTCAGCTACGTCCACGAGAAGACGCTCGGCGGCTCGACCGCGATCGCCCAGGCCCGGGCCGAGATCGAAGCGATACCGCGCGGCATCAAGGTGCGGCGCTTGGTGCACGACGTGCCGCCGCCGCCGTACTACCGCGCCGTGCGCGAGCTCGCCGGCAACCTGGACCGCTGGTTCGTCTACGACTTCGTCTTGCCCGGTACCTTGCTCATGCATTCAGGCGGGCGCCCGGTCGAAGACGCCGAGGCCGACATGCGCCGGGCCGTTCGCCTGCACAGTTGCCAAACAGTAACGCCCGAGACCGAGACGACGACGCACTACTTCTTCCAGCAGTCGCGTCGCATCGAAGACGGCGATCACGCGATCGCCGAGGCGCTCCATCGCTCGCTGCTCGTGGCCTTCGAGGAAGACCGGGCCATGATCACGGCGCAGAGCCAGTCGATCGCCGCCGACCCCGGCGCGACGATGATGCTGCTGGCGATGGATGCCGCCGTCGTGCGCTTTCGCAAGCTCGTCGCCGACGCCGTGGCGGCCGAGCGGCTCGACAGCATGGTGACTCAGCTGGCGCGGGCCGAGCGCGAGGCTCGCTCGATCGCCTGACTCGCGAGCATCTCGGTCGCCACCGAGCGGTCAAGCGGCGAGCGCGACAGGCCCGACTCCTCGTAGTGCATGTTCTCGTAGAGCTCGGCGGTGGCCGGATGCGCACGAAGAATGGCCTGCAGCGCAGGCCCCGGCAGCGGCGCCGACAAGGCCGCCTTGAGCTGGCGGATCAGCGCCTGGTATTGATCTGCACCGAGCGGGACGGGGCTCGCCTCGACGCGATCGAGCAGGCGCGACAAGGCGATCACGGTTTCGATGCGGGTGTGCAGGGATTCGGTTCTGGGGGCAGTCATGACGGCGTCCTTCGGTCCCCGCGCGAACGAGGCGATGTCACCTAGCTGAGGTTGCCTGGCCGACATTCAAGCGTCATCGACATCGCCAGCCACGGCACACGTGCCGCGCGGCACGGAATCAACCGGCCGCGAGCGCCGCCGGTGCCTGCCAGCCGCCGCCGAGCGCCTTGATGAGAAAGACGGCCGTCAGCAGTCGCTGCCCGCCGAGCTGCGCCGACAGCCGTTCGGCCGCGAGCAGCGATTGCTGCGCCGTGATGACGTCGAGGTAGGTCGTGGCACCGCCTTCGTAGCGCGCGTTGGCGAGATCGAGGACGCGGCGCGCCGTCGCCACCGCGGTGCGAGCCTGCGAATCGGCATGCTCGAGATCGGCCAGGCCGGTAATGCCGTCTTCGACTTCCTGCATCGCCGTCAGCACCGTGCGGCGATAGTTGCCGACGTTGGCGTCGTAGCCGGCTTTCGCGAAGTCGACATTGGCACCCAAGCGGCCGCCGCTGAAGAGCGGCTGGCTCAGTTGCGCGCCGATCGACCAGAGCAGGCTCGGTGCCTCGAACAAGGTCGACAGGCTGCGGCTCTCGAAGCCGACGCTCGGCGCCAGGACGATGCTCGGGTAGTAGGCGGCCCGGGCAACCCCGATCTGCGCATTGGCCGCCGCCATCGCCCGCTCCGCCGAGGCGACGTCAGGCCGGCGCTGCAGCACGTCCGACGGCACGCCGAGCGGCACTGCCGGCGGCTCGAGCTCCGAGATGTCGGCGGCCAATGCGAACGACGGTGCCGGCGTTCCAGTCAAGGTGGCGATCGCGTGCTCGAAGGCGCTGCGCTGGCGGCGCAACACGTCGACCTGGGTCAACGTCGTGTCGAGCAGTGCCTGCTGCTGCGCAACGTCGAGGCCCGACGATGCACCGAGGTCGTGGCGCGTGCTGACGAAGTCGAGCGAGCGGCGTTGCAGGGCGATCGAGCGGGCCAGGACATCGAGCTCGATGTCGGTGGCTCGCAGGTTGAAATAGGCCGTCGCCAGATCGGTCCCCAGCAGCAGGCGCACGTTTTCGAGGTCGGCGGCCGATTGCTCGGCGCTTGCCTCCGCGCCTTCCACGCTGCGCCGGATGCGGCCGGCCAGATCGATCTCGTAGCCGACCGAGAGCGTCGGCACGAAGTCGTTCTGCGCCGTCGCGAAGTTCGGCGAAGAATAGTTGCTGAGCGGGCGGTCCGCCGAGATGCGAGCGCGTGCTGCGCGCATGCCGAGGCTCGCGTTCGGCAGCAGGCTGGCTGAGGTCGCGCGCACGACCGCACGTGCCTGCTCGAGGCGAGCGCCGGCGACCGCAAGCGTCGGGCTTTGGACCAGCGCCTGGCGCTGCAGCGCATCGAGGCGCGCGTCGCCGAAGCGTTCCCACCACGGCCCCTTCGGCGCGGCGTCTTCCGGCG
>JALYSL010000280.1 GCA_030854825.1 Pseudomonadota bacterium | reverse complement strand
AAGGTCTCGAATTCGAGGAATTCGCCGAACTCGGTCGACACGTCGGCCGCCGCCGGCACCGCGAGAACGAGGTTCTCGACCCGCACGCCCCACTGCCCCGGCCGATAGAGGCCAGGCTCGACGCTGGTGATCATGCCGGGCTGCATCGCCATGCTTGGATCGGCGATGACGCGCGAGATCGTCTGCGGGCCTTCGTGGACGTTGAGAAAGTAGCCGACGCCGTGGCCGGTGCCGTGGCCGTAGTCGAGGCCGTGCTCCCAGAGCGGCGCCCGGGCGATCGCGTCGAGCATCGGCGACAGCGTGCCGCGCGGAAATCGCGTTCGCGACAGCGCGATCGTGCCGCGCAGCACCAGCGTCACGTCGCGCTTCTGCGCCGCTGTGAGCCGGCCGATCGGCCACATGCGCGTGATGTCGGTCGTGCCGCCGCGATACTGCGCGCCGGAATCGATGAGCAGCAGGCCGTCGCCCTCGATCGTCGCGTGCGCTTCCGGCAACGCCCGGTAGTGCGGCATCGCGCCATTGGCGTTGAAGGCGGCGATGGTCGCGAAGCTCGGCCCGACATAGCCGGGCCTCCTGGCGCGCGCTTCGGTGAGCTTCTCGTCGATCGTCAGCTCGGTGATCGGCTCGCGCCGCGCCGGATCGGCCAGCGCCGATTCGAACCAGGCGTAGAACTCGCACATCGCGACGCCGTCTTCGATCATCGATCGGCGCACATGCGCGGCCTCAGCCTCGCTCTTCCGGCTCTTCGCCAGCGTGCTGGGGTTGATTGCTTCGACGACACGCGCGCTCGTTCGCTCGCGGGCGCCGAGCGTCACCCGCTTAGGGTCGATGAGCAAGACAGCAGCTCTGTTCAGCGCGGCGAGTGCCGGGCCGGCTTGCTCGTAAGCCGTGATGCGAACACCGTCGCTGGCGAGCGCTGCGCGCAACGCCGCGTCGATCTTGGCCTCGGTGATGAACAGCGTGGCCGCATCGTCGGCGATGAGCAGGTGGGCGAGGAACACCGGGTTGTAGCTGACGTCGGCGCCTCGCAGGTTCAGCAGCCAGGCGATGTCGTCGACGGTGGAGATCAGGTGGTGCGTCGCCCCGGCTTCCTGCATCGCGTTGCGAACGCGCTGCAGCCGGTTCGCGCGCGACTCGGCGGCCTCGGGGCCGAGGTGCTCGTAGACGGCGGCCACCGGCGTCGCCGGCCGGCCGTCCCACGCGGCGGCGAAGACGTCGAGGTCGCTGCGCAGGCGGATGCCGCAGCGGCCGAGCTCGGTCTCGAGCTGACGCGCTGCGCCGAGGCCGAGCACGTCGCCGTCGACCGCGACGGTGTCGCCGCGCACGACTTGCTGGCAGAGCCAGTCGATATGCAGCGCGCCCGATGGCGTCGGAATCCGCACGAGCTCGATGCCGCTACCCACGAGCTGGCGCTCGGCCTGCACCCAGTAGCGACTGTCGGCGAAGAGCGCGGCGCGAGTCAGCGTGACTACGAGCGTCGCCATCGAGCCGGTGAAGCCCGACGCCCACTGCCGGCCTTGCCAGCGGTCGGGCAGGTATTCGGAAAGATGCGGGTCGCTCGACGGCACGAGCACCGCAGCGCAACCCTCGGCCTTGAGCACGTCGCGAATGCGCTCGATGTGCAGCCGCGCGGGTGAGGTTCGAGTGTCCATGGCGGCAATTCTAGGAGTCTGGCGACGGGCCGGGAGGCGTCGGCTCGGCGACGACGCGGGCACCGCGTTCATAGGTGAAATACGCCCAGGCCCAGTCCACCATGACGATGATCCGGTTGCGAAAGCCGATCAGGAAATAGATGTGCGCGAAGAGCCAGAAGAGCCATGCGGCCAAGCCGCTGAAGCGAAGCGCGCCGACCCCGGGAACGGCAAGCTCGACGACGGCGGCCTTGCGTCCGATGGTCGCGAGGTTGCCGTAGTCCTTGTAGCGAAACGGCCGCGTCGGCTCGCCGTGCAAGCGACGCAGCAGATTGACTGCGGCGGTGCGGCCCATCTGCTTGGCCGCCGGGCTGACCCCGGGCACCGGTGTCGGCTTGCCCTTGCCATGGCTGAGCGCGGCCGCCAAATCGCCGACGACCGAGATCTCCGGATGGCCGGCGAGGCTGAGATCGGGCTCGACGACGATGCGGCCCTGTCGGTCGAGCGCTGCACCTGTGCCGCGCGCGAGATCGGCGCCGAGCGGCGATCCGGCGACGCCGGCGGCCCAGATCACCGTCTTGCTGGGCAGGCGCTGCGGCTGCGCGTCGCCCTTCGATGCGGCGTAGTCGACGCCGTCGGCATCGACGCCGGTCACCTTTGCGCCGGTGTGCACCTCGACCCCGAGCCGCTCGAGCTGCTGCTTGGCCTTTTCCGACTGCGCCGGAACGAATGCGCCGAGGACGCGGTCGGCGCCTTCGAGCAGAACGACCCGGGCCCGCGACGGCTCGATGTGCCGGAACTGGTGACGCAGCGTGTGCTGGGCGATCTCGGTCATGGTGCCGGCCATCTCGACGCCGGTCGGCCCGCCGCCGATGACGGCGAAGGTCATCCATGCGTCGCGCTCGGCACCGGCATCAAGCCGCTCGGCGTGCTCGTAGGCGCCGATGATGCGGGCGCGGATGTCGAACGCGTCGGCGAGCGTCTTCAGCCCCGGCGCGAAACGCGCCCATTCGTCGTGGCCGAAGTAGCTGTCGATGGCGCCGGCGGCAACGATGAGGTGGTCGTAGCCCAGGCGCTGGCCGCCGTCGAGGCCGACGCTTCGCGCGGCGACGTCGATGTGCTCGGCGGTGGCCTGCAGGATCGTCAGGTGGCCGCGCCTCATCTCGTCGCGCAGGACATGGCGGATCGGCGCGCTGATCGCCGGCGCGCTGAGCCCGGCGGTCGCCACCTGGTAGAGCAGCGGCTGGAACAGATGGTGGTTGGTGCGGTCGACGAGCGTGACCTCGACTTCGGCTTTCGCCAGCGCGCGCACCGCCTTGAGGCCGCCGAAGCCGCAGCCGATCACCAGCACGCGCGGCAGCGGCGTCACGGCTTGCGAGGAATGCGATCGCTCATGCCCCGCATTCTGTCTTGTCGAAGCCGCGACGCTATGCTTCATCGGCTATGCGCCTCCTCCTCGTCGAAGACGATCGCATGATCGGCGACAGCCTGCAGCGAGCCCTGCGACTCGAAGGCTACGCCGTCGACTGGGTGCGCGATGCGGCGGCGGCCGACGGCACGCTGGCGAGCGAGCGTTTCGATCTCGTCCTGCTCGATCTCGGCCTGCCACCGCGACCCGCGGGCGCCGCCAAGGCCGCCGACGGGCTCGACG
>JALYSL010000268.1 GCA_030854825.1 Pseudomonadota bacterium | reverse complement strand
GCCCAGCCGCGGCTCGTCGGACCGTGCTCGATGCACTTGCAAACGACGGCGACGGACACATCTGCCGGGTTCACAAGCCATTCGAGCCGCAGGGCGCCCTCTGGAAAGGTTCGATGGGCGATGCGGCGCGAGTCCGGAACTAGAATCGGCTTCGCTACTCTCAGCCTTTGTCAAACTTCGCTCGGAGGTCCCATGGATCCCAACCTGCAAACGATCAATATGGGTTACGCCGGCCCCGTCGCCAGCGTGGAGCAGCGCAACCGCGTGCTCCGAAACACCTACTGGCTGCTCGCCCTGTCGATGGTGCCGACTGTGCTCGGTGCCTGGATCGGGGTGTCGACCGGAGCGTTGCTGACGATGGGCGCCGGCATGAGCGCCATCGTTTTCCTGGGTGGCGCCTTCGGCTTCATCTTCGCCATCGAGAAGACGAAAAATTCCGCGGCCGGTGTTCCGGTCCTGCTCGGCTTCACCTTCTTCATGGGCCTGATGTTGTCGCGGCTGCTGAGCTACGTGCTCGGCTTTTCGAACGGCGCCGGGCTCATCATGACCGCCTTCGCAGGCACCGGGGTGATCTTCCTCGGCATGGCGACCCTGTCGACCATCATCAAGCGCGACCTGTCGACGATGGGCAAGTTCCTCTTCGTCGGCGTGATCATGCTCATCGTCGCCGGCATCGCCAACATCTTCCTGCAGTCGAGTGCGCTGATGATCACGTTCTCGGTCGTGGCGATCGGCATCTTCTCGGCCTTCATCGTTTACGACTTGCAGCGCGTGAAGAACGGCCTCGAGACGAACTACATCAGCGCTACGCTCGGCGTGTACATCAGCCTCTACAACGTGTTCTCGAACCTGCTGGCCATCCTCGGCATCTTCGGCGGCAATCGAAATTAGGTCGACGCTTCGAGCATAGAACGCTTCGCTGAATCCAAAACGGGGCCTGCAGCCCCGTTTTCTTTTGCTTTAGGCCTCGTGGTCGAAAACGGCGATGCTCTCGACGTGCGCCGTGTGCGGGAACATGTTGACCGCACCGGCCGCCGAGCAGCGGTAGCCGGCGCGATGCACCAGCAGGCCGGCGTCTCTCGCCAGCGTCGCCGGGTTGCAGCTCACGTAGACGATGCGCTTCGGCGGTCGCCATGTAGCCTCGGCCGACTCGACGACATCGGCGAGCGCCTTGACGATCGCGAACGCGCCTTCGCGCGGCGGGTCGATCAGCCAGCGCGCGAAAGCGCCGAGCGCCGTCAGATCGTCGGCGGTCATCTCGAACAGATTGCGCTCGGCGAAGCGCGCCTTGTCGGCGAGCTGGTTCGAAAAAGCCGCGGCGCGGGCGCGCTCGACCAGTGCCGCGCTGCCCTCGATGCCGAGAACGGCCCGCGCCCTCGTCGCCAACGGCAAGCTGAAGTTGCCCAGGCCGCAAAACCAGTCGATCACCGATTCGTGCGCCTCCGGCGCGAGCAGGCCGACGGCACGTGACACCAGCGTGCGATTGATGTCGCGATTGACCTGCGTGAAATCGGTGGGCCGAAACGGCATCCGGATGCCGAACTCGGGCAGCGTGTATTCGAGCTGCGATGCGCCGCCGTCGAGGCGATGCGCGGTGTCGGGTCCTTTCGGCTGCAGCCACCACTCGACGGCGTGCCTCGTGCCGAACTCGCGCAGCCGCTCGATGTCGTCGCTCGACAGCGGCTCGAGATGGCGAAGCACCAGTGCCGTCGTCTCGTCGCCGGCGGCCAACTCGATCTGCGGCAACCGATCGCGCGCCGCCATCCCGGCCACCAGAGCGCGCAGCGGCAGCAGCAGGTCGCTCGCCTTGCGCGGCAGTACCTCGCAGCTTGACATGTCGGCGACGAAGCTCGACTTGCGCTCGTGAAAGCCCACCAGCACCGCGGCCTTCTTGGCGACGTAGCGCACCGACAGCCGGGCCCGCTGCCGGTAGCCCCAGGCCGGCCCTTCGATCGGCCGCAGGATGCGCTCGGCCCTGACCTTGCCGAGGTGCAAGAGCGCATCTTCGAGTGCGCGCTGCTTGGTCGCGACCTGCGACGCGACGTGGAGGTGCTGCATCTTGCAGCCGCCGCAAACGCCGAAGTGCGGGCAACGCGGCACGACGCGCTGCGAACTCTCGCGGCGCATGTCGAGCATCGTCGCCTGCTCCCAGTTGTTCTTGCGCCGGCCGACGGCGACTCGCACTTCCTCGCCCGGCAACGCGTCCTCGACGAACACGACCTTGCCTTCGGCGTTGTGCGCCACGCCTTGCGCCTCGAGGTCGAGCGACTCGATGCGGAGCCATTCGTCGCTGCTCGTCATGCACTGATTATCCAAGTCGCTGGAGTCGGTCGCTGCTACACTGCGCGCCGCCAGGAGAGTGCTTCTTCAGTGAAGCCGCCGAAGGCGCAGACCAGGTCTCGGCCCGGTCGAACGCTCAGGCATCAAGGACTGGCAAGCGCCTGCTCGCAGGCGTTCCTCGCTGGAGAGAGGTCCGTTTCGAGCGGGCCCACCGAAGGGGCAAGCGGAACCGCTCGCGGCGCCGACAATCTCTCAGGTAGAGCGGACAGCAAGGGCATTTGATCCGGCGTGGCTTCGGCCTCGCCGGTGCGCAAATTGCTCGGAGCCGCCGATGTCCCTTCCTGGCCCGTTCGAACCGCCCGCCGCGCTGCGAAAAACGCCGCTGTTCCATCTGCACGTCGAGCTAGGCGCAAAGATGGTGCCCTTCGCCGGCTACTCGATGCCGGTGTCGTACCCCGAAGGCATCCTCGCCGAGCATCGCCACGGCCGCGATTCGGCCGTGCTTTTCGACGTCTCGCACATGGGTCAGCTGCGGCTCGTGGGCGCCGACGCCGACGCCGCGCTCGAGACGCTGGCGCCGCAAGACATCGTCGATCTGCCGGTCGGCAAGCAGCGTTACGCGCTCTTCACCAATGACGCCGGCGGCATCCTCGACGATCTGATGGTGACCCGCCGCGACGATCATCTGTTCCTCATCGTCAACGCCGCCTGCAAGGACGCGGACCTGGCGCACCTGAAGTCGCGCATCAGCGAGCGCTGTGCCATCGAGGCGCAGTTCGAGCGAGCGTTGCTGGCGCTGCAAGGCCCGAAGGCCGCCGTCGTCATGGCGAGGCTGGCACCGGCGTCGGCCGCGCTCACCTTCATGAGCGGCGCCGAGCTTGTCGTCGCCGGCATCTCGTGCTTCGCGACCCGATCCGGCTACACCGGCGAAGACGGCTTCGAGATCTCGGTCGCCGCCGACGACGCGGAACGACTGGCGCGCGCCCTGCTCGGCGAAGCCGAAGTGTCGGCCGCCGGCCTCGGCGCGCGCGACACGCTGCGTCTCGAAGCGGGCCTGTGCCTCTACGGGCACGACATCGACACGACCACCACGCCGGTCGAAGCCGCCCTCACGTGGGCGATCCAGAAGGTGCGCCGCGCCGGTGGTGCGCGCGCCGGCGGCTACCCCGGCGCAGCGACGATCGACCAGCAAC
>JALYSL010000236.1 GCA_030854825.1 Pseudomonadota bacterium | reverse complement strand
ATGCTCGCCTGCGGGCTCGGCCTGCGCGATGCCTTGAGCCTCGCCAACCGGGCCGGCGGCATTGTCGTCGGCAAGTTCGGTACGGCAAGCGTCGGCTACGACGAGCTCTTCGCGGCCAGGGCCGGTGCATGAAGGTCGTCGTCACAGGTGCTGCCGGAATGATCGGCGCCAACCTCGTTCACGGTCTCAACGCGATCGGCATCGACGACATCATCGCCGTAGATGATCTCAGCGACGGTGCGAAGTACAAGAACCTGCTCGGCGCCTCCCTCAGCGACTATTTCGACCGGCGCGACTTCTACGAGCGGTTCGAGCGCCGCCAGTTCGGCCGCGTCGACTGCGTCTTCCACGAAGGCGCCTGTTCCGACACGATGGAGCACGACGGGCGGCTCATGCTCGAGCTCAACTATCGCGCTTCGAAGACGCTGCTGGACGCCTGCCAGGCGCAGAGCGTTCGCCTCCTGTATGCCTCGTCGGCAGCCACCTATGGCGGCTCGGCATCGTTTCGCGAGGTGCCCGAGTTCGAGCAGCCGCTCAACGTCTACGGCTGGTCGAAGCTGCTCTTCGACAACGCGGTCCGCCGCGCCCTGCCGGCGGCGACGACGCAGGTCGCCGGCTTTCGCTACTTCAACGTCTACGGCCCGCGCGAGCAGCACAAGGGGCGCATGGCCTCGGTCGCGTTCCACCATTTCGAGCAATGGCAGGCGGCCGGCAAGGTCACCCTGTTCGGCGACTACGGCGGCTATGCGGCGGGCGAGCAGCGGCGCGACTTTGTCTTCGTCGACGATGTCGTAGCGGTGAACCTGTGGTTTCTCGCCCATCCCGAAGCGAGCGGCATCTTCAACCTCGGCAGCGGCCGGGCCCAGCCGTTCAACGATGTGGCGCTGGCCGTCGTCAACGCGGGCCGGGCGGCGCAGGGTGACGCGGCGCTGCCGATTTCGGAGCTGGTGCGCACCGGCCAGGTGGAATACGTCGACTTCCCGCCGGCCCTCATCGGCAAATACCAGTGCTTGACCGAGGCCGATCTCGCTCGCCTGCGAGGCGTCGGCTGCGACCACGCCTTCAGCGACGTGGCCCAGGGCGTCGGCCATTACATCGGCTGGCTCCGCGCTCAGGCCTGAATCCGGCCTCCGGCGTCAACCCCGACGCGGCGACGACCGTTAGCGAGGGGCACCGCACGGTAGGAGCCGCGCGGTTGCCGGCGCCGGCGCCCACGCCCGTGGCCGATCACAACTCAAGGAGCTCACGCATGTTCAGGAAATTCCTCGTCGCGGTTGCCGCGCTGATCGCGGCCACGGCCTTCGCGGCTGTCGACGCCAACAAGGGCAGCCAGGCCGAACTCGAGGCCGTCAAGGGCATCGGCCCGGCCATCTCGACGCTCATCATCAACGAGCGCAAGAAGGGCAATTTCAAGGACTGGAACGACATGGTCGTTCGCGTCAAGGGCGTCGGCGACAAGAACGCGGCCAAGTTCTCCGAAGGCGGCCTGACGGTCAATGGTGCCGCCTTCGCCGGTGCGCCGGCCAAGACCGAGGCGTCGATGCCCTCACGCGCCGCGACCGCCACCAAGGCGACCGCTTCGAAGGCCGCCTCGGCCGTCAAGGGCGGTGCCGCGGTCGTCGCGGGCGACGTCAAGGAGCAGAAAGACGCCGTCAAGGAAAACGTCAAGGACGCGAAGGAAAAGCGCGCCGAGAAGAAGGCTGAGAAGGCCGAAAAGAAAGCCGAGAAGGCGGCTGCAGCCAGCGCTGCGAGCTCGACGAAGAAGTAAGACCACCGCTCTCGATCCGGGCCTCGGAGACGCAGTTTGCTGCGCTCGCGGGGCCCGATTTCATTGCCGGTCGGCAGCGCTCTCGCCCCAACCGAAGAAGGCTCGAACCTCGTCACGTCGCGCCATCGTGTCGCGCACGCCAAGCTCGATCAACTCGACCGTGTAAGGCGCCTCGAAGAGCAGGTAGCTGGCGAGTGCCGCGCCACGTGCGTCGTCGCCCCGGCCCGAGACGCCGAGGCCGCGCAGCATGGCGCGAATGGGCAGCGGCAGCTCGGCCAGATGCTTTGCGGCGATGTCGTCGAGGCGCTGGCTCGGGGCGATGACGAGCACTTCGATCGGCTTCAGGCTCGTCTCGGCGCGCGAGCGAGGCGGCAATAGCGCCAGCGTCGCGTTGATGCGCCGCAGGCGCTCGACGTCGACAGCCAGCGCGTCGAGGAAGATGTTCGACAGCGCATGGCCGGCAATCTGCGCCAGGTTCGGGTAGTCGAGGCTCGGCGCCCGCTCGCCGGGCGGCTCGTGCATGCGTCCGGCGCCGACAACCAGGATGCGCTCGGCCCCCAGATGCACCGCCGGCGAGATCGGCGCCGCCTGCCGCATCGAGCCGTCGCCGCAGTATTCGAGGTGACCCTCGATCTCGAGCGCCACCGCCGGGAAGACGAAAGGAATGGCCGACGACGCCAGCAGATGCGCGATCGTGATGGGCGCACGAACGGCCAGACGCTGCGAGCGGGTCCATGGCAGGATGTCGTTCTCGGCGTCATAGAACGTGACGTGCAGGCCGGAGCCGTAGCTCGACGCGGTGACGGCAAGTGCATGCAGATGGCCCTGCTTCATCATTTCCTGCAGCCGTTCTGGGCTGACGAGACGACCGAGCAGGGTTTCGAGCGGCTTGTTGTCGAGCAGCGAGCGCGGCCGGGCTCGTCGCCAGCGGGCGATCACCCAGCCGATCGACATCATCGTCAGCCAGCGCGCGCCGGTGCGGATCACGCCGATCGAGTCCGACCGGTAGACCTGATCGGCACGGAAATTCGCCCAGACATGGACGATGCGGGCCACGGCCGCGTCGAAGTCGTCGGCCCCACAGGCCAGCGCGGCAGCGTTGATCGCGCCGGCCGAGGTGCCCGCGATCACCGGGAACGGATTCGGGCCGCCGGCCGCGCCGGCCTCCTTGCGCACTTGCGCGATTGCCTTGAGTACGCCGACCTGATAAGC
>JALYSL010000219.1 GCA_030854825.1 Pseudomonadota bacterium | reverse complement strand
GGTCGCGCACGCTGTGCGTACCTGGCGTGTCGTCTATCAGCCGCTGACCTCCACTTACCGGGTGACGACCGTCGGTGGCCTCAGCCAGACCTACCCTACGCGTGCCGATGCGCTCGCCTCGACCAGCCGCACCTCGCGCTGGAAGATCGCTGAGCCGGGACAGATCGAGGACGGCGCGCACCACTACATCGAATTCCAGTGGCGGCTCGACACCACGGAGCTGCCACGGCCGATGCAGATCGGCATCAGCGGCGAGCCCGACTGGCAGCTCTCGGTCAAGCGAACGCTGCGCCTCAATTGACGAACACCCTGCCTCACGCACCGCGTGATTCGGCAGCCCGGCGACCCATGACTCCGGCCAGCCGCTGGGTCTGGGTCGTTTCGACCTTGGCCGCCCTCGGCGCGGGGTTGGTGCTCGCTTTCCTGCTGTCCGTCGCCACCAACAACCCGACGCTCTACGAGCGCCACTACGTCTGGCTGTTCTGGGTCAACGTGGCGCTGGCGAGCGTGCTGGTGCTGGTCATCGTCGTCACCGGCGTACGCCTGCTCTGGCGCGTTTCGCGCGGCCGCTTCGGCAGCCGGTTGCTGCTCAAGCTGGCAGCGATCTTCGCACTCGTCGGCGTCGTTCCCGGCGTCGTCATCTACACCGTCAGCTACCAGTTCGTCTCGCGCTCGATCGAGAGCTGGTTCGACGTGCGCGTCGAAGGCGCACTCGACGCTGGTCTGAACCTCGGCCGCGGCACGATCGATTCCATCATCGGCGATCTCGCCACCAAGACCCGGCTGGCGGCCGAGCGGCTTGGCGAGAGCACGCTGCCCGCCGACCCGCTGGTGCTCGAGCGTCTTCGCGAACAGCTGTCGGCGCAGGACGTCAGCATCGTCGGCAGCGCGGGCCAGACGCTCATCACCACCGGGGCCAGTGTCCTTGGCCTGATGCCCGAGCGGCCGTCGCCGCAACTGCTGCGCCAGGCGCGAACCCAGCGTGTCGCCAGTCTGGCCGAAGGTCTCGACGAAGACGCCGCAGCCGCCGGCACCGGCGCCCGGGTTCGAGCCGTCGCGCTCATTCCGAGCAGCAATTTCGCGCTCGGCGAGCAGGAGCGTTATCTCGTCGTGACGCAGTCGATCGCGCGGTCCCTTGCGGCCAATGCGCTGGCCGTGACCAGCGCCTACCGCGAATACCAGCAACGCTCGCTGGCGCGCTCGGGCTTGCGCAAGATGTACATCGGCACGCTGACGCTGGCGCTGGTGCTCGGCGTCTTCGGCGCGCTGCTGCTTGCTGTGGCGCTCAGCAATCAGCTGGCGCAGCCGCTGCTGCTGCTCGCCGAAGGTGTATCGGAGGTGGCCCGGGGCGACTTCAGCTCCAAGGCCGTTTTCGCTTCGCGCGACGAGCTCGGCGGCCTGACCCGGTCGTTCGCCGAAATGACCGAGCAGCTTTCCGACGCGCGCGAGCTGGTGCATCGAAGCGTCGTCCAAGTCGAAGGCGCGCGCGCCAACCTGCAGACCATCCTCGACAACCTGACCGCCGGCGTCATGGTGTTCGACAAGAACGGCGCGATCGACACGGTCAACCCGGGCGCGACGCGGATCCTGCGCCTGCCGCTCTCGGCGTATCGCGGTCGCCGGCTCGACGAAGTGCCGGGCCTGGGCAATTTCGGCCAGACGATCCGTCAGCGCTTCGACCTGCATTCGGCCAGCCCTGAGGCCGGCGAACGCGACCACTGGCAGGATTCGTTCGATTTGCAGACGACCGGCCCCGACGGTCGCGAGCGCGACTCGATCACGCTGCTGGTGCGCGGCGCGGCGATGCCGCAGGGCGCGCGGCTGATGGTCTTCGACGACATCACCGAGCTGGTCTCGGCGCAGCGCATCGAAGCCTGGAGCGAAGTCGCGCGCCGGCTGGCGCACGAGATCAAGAACCCGCTGACGCCGATCCAGCTGTCGGCCGAGCGGATGCAGCTGAAGCTGAGCAACAAACTCGAAGGCGCCGACCGGAGCATGCTCGAGCGCTCGGTCGAGACGATCGTCAACCAGGTCCAGGCCATGAAGACGCTGGTCAACGAGTTCCGCGACTACGCGCGGCTGCCCGCTTCGGAGCTCGTCGCCCTCGACCTGAACGGCCTGGTCGGCGAAGTGCTCGGCCTCTATGGCGCGGCGCAGGAGTCGGGCGTCCTGCATGCGGATCTCGGCACAGCGTTGCCGGCGATCGTCGGCGACGGCACGCAGCTGCGGCAGGTCATCCACAACCTGGTTCAGAACGCGCTCGATGCGGTGGCCGAGCGCAGCGACGGGCGCGTTCGCGTCTGCACTGAAGCGGTGCGCAACGAGCAGGGCGAGGTGCGCGCGGTGCGCTTCATCGTCGTAGACAACGGGCCTGGATTCTCCGAGCGTGTCCTGAAGCGGGCATTCGAACCCTACGTGACGACGAAGAGCAAGGGAACCGGTTTGGGCCTGGCTGTGGTCAAGAAGATCGCCGATGAACATGGCGCGCGCATCCGCATCGCCAATCTCGGTGGCAGCGAAGCGCGCGACGGGCGGGCGGCCGAGGCGCCGCACGGCGCGCAAGTTTCGCTATCATTTTCAAAACTCGCGCCGGCGCCTCGCGCCGCGGCGGTCGAGATGGCGTCGCGGGCGCAATCTCACTGAAAGGTTCATGGCCACCATTCTTGTCGTCGACGACGAACTAGGCATTCGCGCATTGCTGTCGGAGATCCTCGCCGACGAAGGCCACACGGTCGAGCTTGCGGAGAACGCGGCGCAGGCGCGCTCGTGTCGCGAGCGCATTCGGCCGGACCTGGTGCTGCTCGACATCTGGATGCCCGATGTCGACGGCATCACGCTGCTGAAGGAGTGGGGCTCGAGCGCGCAGCTGACGATGCCCGTGATCATGATGAGCGGCCACGGCACGATCGACACGGCGGTCGAGGCGACGAAGTTCGGCGCCATGGCCTTCCTCGAAAAGCCGATCACCTTGCAGAAGCTGCTGCGTGCTGTCGAGCAAGGCCTGGCCAAGCCGGCCGCGCGCGCCGCCACGGCTACGGCAACGGCCTTGCCGAGCGAACCCGGCTTGACCGTCGAAGCGGCGATGACGGGCGGCGCGATGCCGACGTCGACGCCGATCCTGCTCGGCCCGCAGCCGGAGCAGAGCTTCGATCTCGATCGGCCGCTGCGCGAAGCCCGCGACGCTTTCGAGAAGAGCTATTTCGAATTCCATCTGGCACAAGAAAACGGCAGCATGACGCGGGTTGCCGAAAAGACCGGCCTCGAGCGGACGCACCTCTATCGCAAGCTCAAGCAGCTTGGCGTCGACTTATCGCGCAACAAGCGAAGTGCGATCTGATCTCGTGCATCGAGGGCTGTCAGCGAAGGGGTCACCGATATAATCTTGGGTTCTCGGCCAAGTAGCTCAGTCGGTAGAGCAGCGGACTGAAAATCCGCGTGTCGGTGGTTCGATTCCGCCCTTGGCCACCAAGTCACCCCCGAAGTGCGCGCCGCGTGACTTGGATCCCGAGCGATTTTCCCCCGACCTGTCCGGTTCGGCTGCCGCATTCCGCTTTGCAGTAGGGAGTCTCCGATTCGAAAGAGCGCAGTTCCGTCGCCTTTGAGCCAGTGCCCCATGCACCCTCGTCGCGATCTGTCGAGATCGCGAGGCGGCCCCGACGCAGACACCGGAGAACCTCATGCTGACCCTTCGAAACGCTCGCCTCGAACCTCGTCTCACTCCGCGCCAGCGGCTGCGCGAAAACCTGCGGCTGGCCTATGGGCTGTCGCTGTGGGCCATCGCACTGCTCTGCCTCGCGTCGCTGGGGAATGCTTGTGACTCCACGTCGGATCTGAGCAGCTGCGTCGCTGCCTTCAGCCCGGGCTTGCTCTGAAGCAGACCTCAGCGCCGCGCGAGCGCTGCCTGCACACCTAAGGCGAGCGCTTGCTCGGGATGTGGAGGTTTGGCGACTCGGTTGCGTCGCCAGCACGACGGCCGTGCAGTCGATCGGCATCGGCGTTCGGCAGCGCCCTTCGATCGGCGGCACGCACGTCGCCACCGCAGACCATCAGCATCGCCAAGTACTCCGGCGACAGCACTTCGTCGCCTTCCTGGGCGTTCTTTCGGCGATCGTTGGGATAGGGCACGGCAGCTCCTGCAAACGCAGAAGGCTATTCTGCCGGCCTCGGGTTCGCCTGTCTTGCAGAACCATTCGCCTCTCGGGGGATACGCCGATGGCCCGCGTCGGCGTCGGCCCGCGTCGCCTTTCTCTCAGGCCGGCGCGCTGGTCGAGTGCCACTCGCCGCCGGCCGCCTCGAAGCGGGACATGCCGACGTCGGCCACCTCGGCCTGCTCGCTGCGTCGAAACGCCGCGCCGGCGTTGCGCGCCAGGCGCGCCGCCATCGACTCGGGCCGCGGCCGATAGGTCGACGAGACGCTGTTGTCGGCGATCCATACCGAAGCCGCGCTCGAGCGGTCGGCGAGCGTGACCGCCATGCGCGAGCGCAAGTCGGCGAGGCTGGCCGACGACCAGTTGCGCACCAGCGCCTCAAAGTCCTTGAGCGCCCGGCGAAGTTGCTCCACCGGCACTTCCTCGATCGCGCGCAAACCGCCTTTCGAGAACTTGCGTTCGAAGCGAGCCAGATGGCGAAACACCCGGCGATGCGCTTCCTCGGCATCGAGAATGCGACGCATCTCGTCGCGCATGGCCCGAAGCTCGGCCGTTGAGGCCGGCTTCATGCGAGTCTCGCCTCCGGGCTCGCTGCCGTTGAACGGCCGCGACGGCGGGCGCAACCGGTACGCGCCCGATTTGCGCTTGCGCGTTTCGATGAAGCGCAGGATCGGCTTCGAGATGAGAAGCGGCACCGCGAACACGGCGCCGAACAGGCGGCTCAGCAGGGTCGGCATGCGATAAGTTCGTTCGCGAGAACGAACTTATCGGCAGTGTCGGTGCCGCCTTGGAGTGAAGTTACCAGCGCTTACGAAGCGCCTTCGAGTCAGGCGGCGAGGGCAGAAGCGGCTGCTGCAGCGAGGCACTTGTTGCACTTGCCGAGGCCGGGCAAACGCGAGTCGGGCTTGCCGTCGCCGGTCTTGAAGTTGGCCTGGCATCGGCGGCAGACGTACATCTTCGAGCTCGACATCATGGGCTTGACGCCTGGCTCGCCGGCCGGTCTGGCGGCCACGTATTCGGCCTGCGTCTGGCGCAGCTTCAGCGCGGCGTTGGCGGCGTTCGCGGACGGTGCGGGCGTCGACGCGGGCGGGGTGGTTTTCGGGGCTTTGGATGCGGAAGCAGAAGAACGGGTGGCCATGGCGATCCTGGTAGTAACAGCGCCCGTGCCGGGGCAGGGCGCCATTCGCGAGGGGGCACTATTGTCCCAGTAAAAGGCCTGCCGTGCCCGGTAGGTTCCCCTTGACCCTGAATTGCCGGCAGACAGACGGCGGCGGCCCGGCGACTCGCTCCGAAGCGAGGTGCGCTCGCCGTTGGCGCGATACCGCGATCCGCAGGGGTTACGGCGCCCGGGCGGCCGACTCGGCGACGAGCGAGAAGTGCTCGACCGATGGCGGCGTCGCGAAGAAGGGGCCGACGATCGCTCGCCACTCGGCGAACTGCGGGCTGCCGCGAAAGCCGACGGTGTGCGCTTCGAGCGTGTCCCACCAGATCATCAGCATGTAGCGCTCGGGCGATTCGATGCCCTTGACCACGCGATGGGCCTTGTAGCCCGCGGCGCGAGACGCCACGGTCTCGAGACCGCGCTGGATCGCCGCGTCGAACTCTGCGTTGCGGCCGGGGTGAATGCGGATGTCGGCAATCTCGAGAATCATGCGCTCTGCCTGCGGATGCGAAATGAGCAGTCTACCGGCCGGGCGTCGCCGCGCCGCGGGGCGTCGTCATAACCCGAGATGGCGCGTCAGCGCCGCGCCGTCGGCGGCCAGCACAGCCGAATCGCCGGCGAGCACGACGCGGCCTTTCTCGAGCACGACCGCGCGCTCGGTGTGGGCGAGCACGGCGCGAGCGTTGCGATCGACGATCAGCGTGGCGATGCCCGCAGCGCGGATCGCGGCGATCGTGCGCCAGATCTCGGCAACGACCAGCGGCGCCAGCCCTTCGGTCGCCTCGTCGAGGATGAGCAGGTGCGGGTTCGTCATCAAGGCGCGGCCGATGGCGAGCATCTGCTGCTCGCCGCCCGAGAGCTGCTGGCCGCCGTGGCCGAGCCGTTCGGCCAGGCGCGGGAATGTCGCAAGCACGCGATCGAGCGACCAGTCGCGCGCCCCTTCGGGCCCGGCGCGCGCCGTCATGACGAGGTTCTCGCGCACCGACAGGTTGGCAAAGATGCCGCGGCCCTCGGGCACATAGCCGATGCCGAGCCGCGCCATGCGCTCCGGCGGCGCGCCCGTCATCGCCCGCCCCGCCCACGCGACCGAGCCCGAGGTGGCGCGCACGTAGCCCATTGCGGTGCGGATCAAGGTCGTCTTGCCCATGCCGTTCCTGCCGAGCAGGCCGAACGACGTGCCGCTCGCGATCTCGAGCGAAATGCCGCGCAGCACGTGGCTGTCGCCGTAGTGCGCGTTCAGGTCGGTGATCGCAAGGAGGTCGCTCATTGATCACTCAGTGGCCGTCGCCCAAATAAGCCTGCTGCACGGCGCGATCGGCGCGGATGCGATCGGGCAGGTCGCTGGCGATGACCTGGCCGTTGACCATCACCGTGATCCGATCGGCGATCCGGAACACGGCGTCCATGTCGTGCTCGACGAGCAGGATCGCCTGGCTCGCCTTCAACGCGCTGAGCAGCGTCAGCATGCGATCGGTCTCCTCGGCGCCCATCCCGGCGAGCGGCTCGTCGAGAAGCAGGGCGCGCGGCGACGTTGCCAGGCACATCGCGATCTCGAGCTGGCGTTTGGCGCCGTGGCTCAGGGTGCCGGCGATGCGCGCCTCGCTGCCCACCAGGCCGGCGGCGTCGAGCGCCGACATCGCCGCAGCGACGCTCGGCCGATCGCCTCCAGCTTGCTCCCAGAACGCCCACGGCCGCGGCGCCTGCGATTGCGCCGCCAGGCGGCAGTTCTCGAGCACGCTGAACTCGGGAAAGATCGTCGTGCGCTGATAGCTGCGGCCGAGCCCGGCACGAGCCCGACGCGGCTGTGACCAGTGCGTCACGTCGTGACCACGGAAGTCGACGCGGCCCTCGTGCATCGCTAGCTCCCCGGACAGCAGGTTGACGAGCGTCGACTTGCCGGCGCCGTTGGTGCCGATGACGGCGTGGATCTCGCCGACGTGCAAATCGATCGACACCGTATCGACCGCAGCCAGGCCGCCGAAGCGGCGCACCACCCGCGTGGCCCGAAGCAGCGGCTCCGCCGGTGCGGGTTCAGCCGCGGCCATGGCGTACGAATCCGAGCCGGGCACCGAGACCGATCAACCCCTTCGGCAGCAGCGCGACGAAGGCGATGATGGTCAGGCCGAGCGTGAGCTGCCAGTGCGAAGCCAGCGGGCCGACGATCTCTTCCGACTGGTACAGCTCCTTCAGC
>JALYSL010000198.1 GCA_030854825.1 Pseudomonadota bacterium | reverse complement strand
AGCTTGGACAGGTCGGCGACGCGATTCATCGCCGCGTGCAGCTTGGCGAGCAGGCCGAGGCGGTTGCCGCGCAGCGCCCGGTCGTCGGCGTTGACCATCACCGCGTCGAAGAAGGCGTCGACAGGCGCCCGCAGCGCCGCCAGCGCCTGGAGCGATGCCGTGTAGTCGCGCTGGTCGAAGGCGAGATCGGCAGCTGACTCGACATGCAACAGCGCCGCGTGCAACGCGGCTTCCGCGGGCTCGACCAGCAGCGAAGCCCTGACGTGTCGCGATGCTTCGTCGCTGGACTTCTTCAGGATGTTGCCGACGCGCTTGTTGGCCGCGGCCAGCGAGGCCGCCTCGGGCAGCGCCGCGAAGGCGCGCACCGCGGCGAGCCGGCCTTTCAGATCGGCCAGTTGCGCCGGCGGCCGCGACAGCACCGCGTCGACCTCCTGCGCGCTGTAGCCCTGCTCGCGAAGGCTGCCCGCGAGACGCTCGTGAAGGAAGGCGAGCAGCGGCTCGCTCGGATCCTCGATGGCGGCGCCGAAAGCGGGCAAAGCCAGCGCGACGAACTGCTCGAGTCCGATCGGCACCGGCACCTCGGTCAACATGCGGATCACGCCGAGCGCCTGGCGCCGCAACGCGAACGGATCCTTGTCGCCGGTGGGCAACTGGCCGATGCCGAACAGGCCGACCAGCACCTCGAGCTTGTCGGCCAGCGCGACGATCACGCCGACGTGATCGCGCGGCAGCGCGTCGCCGGCGAAGCGCGGCTTGTAGTGGTCTTCGATCGCTTCGGCCACCGCCACCGACTCCCCGTCGTGGCGGGCGTAGTAGCCGCCCATGACGCCCTGCAGCTCGGGGAATTCGCCGACCATGTCGGTCAGAAGATCGGCCTTGGCGAGCTCGGCGGCCCGGTCGACTTCGACGCTGAGCCTCTCGTGCGGGAACGCCTTGGCCGCGATGCGCCCGGCAATGTCGCGCACCCGCATCGTCCGCTCGCCCTGGCTGCCGAGCCTGGCGTGATAGACGACCTTGTCGAGCGCCGGAACGCGCGAAGCGAGCGTCTTCTTGCGATCCTGGTCGAAGAAGAACTTGGCATCGGCCAAGCGCGGCCGCACGACGCGCTCGTTGCCTTCGATGACCCGGCCCGGGTCGGCCGGCGAGATGTTGCTGACGACGAGGAAGCGGTTCGACAGCGCGCCTTTCGCGTCGAGCAGCGGAAAGTATTTCTGGTTTGCCTTCATCGTCAGAACGAGACACTCGGACGGCACGGCAAGAAACTCGCGTTCGAACTCGCAGGCGAGCACGTTCGGGCGCTCGACCAGCGCGGTTACCTCGTCGAGCAGCGCGTCGTCCGAGATCGGCGTCAGGCCCTGTTCTGCGGCCGCCGCCACGTCGAGCTGCCGGGCGATCTCGACGCGGCGCACCGCAAAGCTCGCGATCACCGCGCCTTCGTCGCGCAGTTGCTCTTCGTAGGACGACGCGGTGCGCAACACGATCGGCGACCGCGTGGCCTCGAACCGATGGCCGAGCGTCGTGCGGCCCGCCTCGAGGCCGAGCGCCCGGATGGCGACTACCGCGTCGCCGTGCAGGGCGACCAGCGCGTGCGCGGGGCGAACGAAGCTCACGCTCGTCCAGCCGTCGGCAAGCTGGTACTGCATGAGCTTAGGTATCGGCAGGCGCACGATCGCCTGGTCGAGCGCGCGCTGCAAGCCCTCGGCGAGCGTCGCGCCGGCGGCCGTGGTCTCGAGAAAAAGCGTCTCGGCCTTGCCGTCGATGCGGCGCTCGAGCTTGGCAATGTCGGCCGCGCCGGCGCCGACGACAGCGAGCTTCTTGAGCAGCGCCGGCGTCGCTTCGCCGTTCGGCGCGAAGCCGACCGACACCGGCATGAGCTTGATCGACATCGCGCGCCCGACCGCGTGATCGACGACGCCTTCGATCAGCACGGCCAGCCGCCGCGGCGTAGCGTAAGACGTCGCTTTCGCGTCGGCGGCGGCCAGGTCCTGGGCGCGAAGACTCGAGACGATCCCTTCGGCGAACGCGTGGCCCAGCGCTTTCAGCGCTTTCGGCGGCAACTCCTCGACCAACAGCTCGACGAGCAAGGGCGCAGTGGCGGCCATGGCCATCAGGCGTTCTTCTTCTCGCCCGCAGCGGCGCTCTTGGCCGCCAACTGCGCCAGCACTTCGTCGCTCCAGGCCTTCGGCGCCATCGGAAAGCCGTGCCGGGCGCGGCTCTGCAGATAGCTTTGCGCGACGCTCCTCGCCAGGTTGCGAGTGCGGCCGATATAGGCGGCACGCTCCGTCACGCTGATGGCGCCGCGTGCATCGAGGAGATTGAACGTATGCACCGCCTTCAGCACCTGCTCGTAGGCAGGCAGTGCCAGATGCAGATCCATCAGCAGCTTCGCCTCGCGCTCGTGCGCGGCGAAGGCCGTCAGCAGGAACTCGACGTCGCTGTGCTCGAAGTTGTAGGTGCTTTGCTCGACGTCGTTCTGGTGATAGACGTCGGCATACGTGAGTCCGTCGGTCCACTGCAGCTTGTAGACGTTGTCGACATCTTGCAAGTACATCGCCAGGCGCTCGAGGCCGTAGGTGATCTCGCCCGTGATCGGCTTGCAGTCGATGCCGCCGACCTGCTGGAAGTAGGTGAATTGCGTCACCTCCATGCCGTTGAGCCAGACCTCCCAGCCGAGACCCCAGGCACCGAGCGTCGGATTTTCCCAATCGTCTTCGACGAAGCGCACGTCGTTCACTCTCAGGTCGAAGCCGAGCGCCTCGAGCGAACCGAGGTAGAGGTCGAGGATGTCGGCCGGCGCGGGTTTGAGCACCACCTGGTACTGGTAGTAGTGCTGCAGTCGGTTCGGGTTCTGGCCGTAGCGGCCGTCCTTGGGCCGCCGGCTCGGCTGCACGTAGGCCGCTTTCCACGGCTCGGGGCCAAGTGCGCGCAAGAAGGTGGCGGTGTGGCTGGTGCCGGCGCCGACTTCCATGTCGTAGGGCTGCAGCAGGGCACAGCCGCGCTCGGACCAATACGTTTGCAGACGAAGGATGATTTGCTGGAACGAGAGCATCGCGTGTTTCGGTGGCCGACCTGCGATGGCAGGCTCTCCGACGAGCGGCGATTTTAGGGGCGGCTTCTCGATGCGAACGCCGCCACGAGCACGAGCCCGCCGAGAAACACCAGCGGCCAGAGCCCGACGCGGCCTGCCCACCATGCGAACGGCGTGGTGCCGCTGCGCCCTTCGACGCGGGCCTCGAGCATGCCTCGCGTGAAAGGTGCTAGCTGCGCCGTGACGACGCCGCGGTGATCGATCACGACGGTGGCGCCAGTGTTGGTGGCCCGGATCATCGGTCGCTGCAGTTCGAGCGTGCGCATGCGCGAGATCTGCAGATGCTGCGGCACGATCGTCTCGCCGAACCAGCCGACGTTGCTGATGTTGGCCAGGATCGTCGGCGCCGATGCCGCCGGGACGAAGCGAGCGGCGAGCTCTTCGCCGAACAGATCTTCGTAGCAGATGTTGGGCGCGACACGCTCGCCCTTGACGACGAACGACGGTGCCGTGACAGGCCCGCGATTGAAGTCGCCGAGGGGAATGTTCATGAGGCGCGTGAACCAGTGAAAGCCGGTTGGAATGAACTCGCCGAAAGGCACCAGGTGGTGCTTGTCGTAGCGGTAAAAGCCGTCCGGCAGTGCCGCCGATGCCGCCGAGAGCCCGACCGCCGAATTGGTGTAGCCATCATCGTCGTTGCCGAGCGGCATGCCGAGCAGGGCGAAGCGGCCCGGCTGGTGAAAGCGGTCGAGAACGGCGTGCCACCACTTCGGATCGAGCTGGCTCGGCAGCATGGGAATCACGGTCTCCGGGCCAACCA
>JALYSL010000183.1 GCA_030854825.1 Pseudomonadota bacterium | reverse complement strand
ACCGTGATCCGGCCTCTTCGGAACTCAGCAATCCGGGCACCGAGAAGCCGGCCCGAATCGACTGCAGTTCATCGCGATGCAGCCGCGCGAGCTTTTCCAGGCAGGCATCGCCGAGCGCTGTCAGGTGGACCTCGACGCATCGCTTGTCGCGCTGGCTCGCCACCCGATGTACCCATCCCGCCGCTTCGCATCGCGACACCAGCGAGACGACGCCGTGGTGCTTGGCCTGCAGGCGTTCGGCAAGTTCGGCCACGGTCGCCCAGTCGCGGCCGGGAAATCCCCGAACCTGCAACATCAGCCCGTACTGCAAAGGCGTTACCCCGTTGCGATGCGTCACCTCTTCGCTGAAACGCATGAAACGGCGCAACTCGTAGCGAAAGGTCGCGAGCGTTTCGAAATCGCGCTTCGAGATCCTGGGCAAGGAACGATTCTCCAGACTGGATACATCACAGTATGATGTATAAAGCCCTCAGCCGATGAAGATCAACATCCTTTCGGATCTCCATCTGAGTTCGGGCGGACTCGACCGTCCCGAGAACGATGCCGATGTCGTCGTCCTCGCCGGCGACATCGCCCGCCCACGTGAAGCCGTGGCCTGGGCCCGGCACTTCGGCAAGCCCGTTCTCTACGTGCTGGGCAACCACGAGTTCTACGGCGGCAGTCTCGACGGCGCCGCCACGGAACTCGAACGGCGTTGTGCAGGCACGTGCATCCGCGTACTCGACAATTCGCAGATCGTCATCGGGCGCGTGCGCTTCCTGGGCAGCACGCTCTGGACCGACTTCGAGTTGTTCGGCGACGGCGAGACGAAGGCGGCCGCAATGGCCGAAGGACGCCACCTCATGCGCGACTTCACCAGGATCCGCCTTGCAGAAGCGGCCGACGCGATTTTTTCGCCGGACGATTCAGCGGCGCTTTTCGAGCGCGGCGCCAGGTGGCTCGACACCAGGCTCGACACGCCGCACGACGGGCCGACCGTGGTGATCACCCATCACGCTCCGTCGCGCAAGAGCATCCACCCACGCTTCGCGCGTTCGCTGTTGAGCGCGTGCTTCGTATCGGACGCGGAACGCCTGCTGGGCGACGCCCGGGTGCAGCTATGGATCCACGGTCACACCCACGATACCTTCGACTATCGGGTCAACGGGACGCGGGTCGTCTGCAATCCGCGCGGCTACGCGAAGGACGGCATCAACGAGAACAGCCGGTTCGATCCGGACCTGACGATCGAAGTGGGTTAGCCGAGCGCGACTGCCAGTGTCAGTGCTTCGCTTTGAGAGCGATGCACTCCGGCGTCTGGTCGGCGCCTTCGAGAAAGCCGATCAGGTCGGCGCGATCCTTGGCGTCGGGCACGCCGTCGTAGGTCATCGCGGTCCCCGGAACCATCTTCAGGGGATGGGCGAGAAAGCGGTCGAGCGTCCTGGCGTTCCAGACGATGCGCGAGTTCTTCATCGCCGGCGAGTAGACGAAGCCGGGCACGGTGCCGGCGGTGCGACCGAAGAGACCGCAGTGCCGCGGCCCGACACGGTCGTACGAGAGAGCGTGGCAGGCCTGGCAGCGCACGTAGATCTGCTCGCCGCGCACGGCGTCCGGCGCCGCGGATGAGGCACCCGTCACGCAGATCCCGAGCACGCCGGCTGCGAGCAGCCGGCGCAGCTTCACGCCATGAACGCCGAAGGCACGGGCGCCTCGCCCAGCGCGTTGCGCAGAACGGCCCAGTGCATCGCCTCATCGCCCAGGATGCTGGCCGCGGCCTTGGAGAGATCGCGATTGGCGAACAGCGGCACGGCACCGAGGTAGGCGCTGACGGCGCCCTGCTCGAGCTTGGCGGCGAAACGCAGCACATCGGCCTGCGACTTGAGCTGGTCGGCCGGGAAGTTGTAGTTGGCCTTGGCAGCCACCGGCGTGCCGCCGAGCTTTTCGATCGTCTTGCGCAAGACGTCGGCGTGCTCCTTGTGGTGGCCCTGGAAGGTCAGCGCGAGATCGAGCACGGGCTTTTGCAACAGCTTGCTTTCGGCGCCCAGCTGGTAGGCGGCGATCGCCTCGAGCTCGGCTCCGAGCGCGGTGTTGAGGATCTGCACGTCCTTCGGATCGGATGCGCCCGCGGCGGCGGCCAGCGCCTCGTTGCCGGCGAGCAGCGCCACTGCCGCGCCGGAGAGCACCAGACCGGATTGGCCCAGGAACATTCGGCGCGCGATCAGCGGCGTCGTCATTTGCAGGAAGGACATGGAGATCTCCTCGGAGGTTAGGAACGGGACGATTCCCGCTCATCGAAAACTCGGGCGAGCACGGTCGCCACGATGCGGTCGCAGCGAACACCGGCGAACGAGAAGGCGTCGCCGATGGCGAAATCGACATCGCGCGACAGACCCTCGCGGAGCAGGCTGCGGGCGCGAAAGAAGCGCGTGCGAACCGTGGCTTCCGGAATCTCGAGGGCGGCAGCCGTCTCCTCGACGCTCAGCTCCTCGACCGCGCGCAGCATGAACACGGTACGAAAGACGTCGGGCAAGGTATCGATGCGCTTTTCCATCAACACGCGCAACTCGACGCGCATGGCGATGCGCTCGGGCTCTCGATCGGCATCGTCTTCGGTGCCGGACTCGTCC
>JALYSL010000166.1 GCA_030854825.1 Pseudomonadota bacterium | reverse complement strand
CGCGAGGCAGCGGCCATGGGCTTCAGCCACGCCGCCGTCGGCGCGCTGGTGCGCTCAAGCTACCACGCCGACCAGCAGGCGCATGCGGCGGGCGTCGTTGCGGCGGCCTGAACGCGCATGACGCCCGCCGCCGCTCCCCCTGTCGCGGCTGATCCGGCACTCCCCTGCGGCAATTGCCGGGCAACGATGCGCCGGGTCGCCCTCGGCGGCCACTACGGCACGACCGTCGAGCTCGACATGTGCCCCAGCTGCGATCTCGTCTGGTTCGACGATACGGAGACGGCTCGCCTGAGCGGCCTCGGCATGCTCGACCTGATCGGCCGCATGGCCGAGGCCTACGACCTGCCGTACGAGCCGCTGCACCCGGGCGTCAGCTGCCCGCGCTGCGCCGGCAAGCTGGCGCTCGTGCACAACCAGTCGCGCTGGGGTCAATCGGTGCAGCTGCAGTGCCTGCGCCGGCATGGTGCATATCAATCCTTCGCCGAATTCCTCGAGGAAAAGGGCTTGCTGCGGCCGATGACGCGCGTCGATCGCAACCGCCTGCTGCGCGACAAGGGCCGGATCGACTGCGTCAACTGCGGCGCCGCCGTCGGCCTCGACGACGAACGCTGTCCCTATTGCCACTCCATTCCGAGCCTGATCGACGTCACCCGGTTGGCGCGCGCGCTCGATCCCGAAGAGATGCTCGGCCACGATCCCTTGCCGAGTGCCCAGCCCAGGCAGGAGGCCATGCAGTGCGCCGCGTGCGGCGCCGCATTGCCGCCGGGCGAGACGATGAGCTGCGCGCAATGCGGCGCGACGCTGGCAATTCCCAGCTTGCGCGATGCCAATGCGGCGGTACAGGCGCTCGCGCCGACGTTGCGCGCGAACGCCGAGCATCCACCGGCCGAGGTGATCAAGCGCCGGCTCGACGCGATCGATGCCGACCTGCCGCGGCAGCGCGAGTGGGCCGCCGGCATGGAGCGCGACGCCCGTCGCGACGGGGCGCGTACCGACGACGAATTCGAATGGTCGTCATTGCTCAGTCCCGGAACCAATCCGGTCCGCGCGGTGCTGATCGCGCTGGCGATCTGGTTCCTGTTCTCGGTCTGGCACCGGGGCTGAGGCGTTGGTTCGTCGGCCGTTGCCGGCGATGAATGCGGTCGTCCTGGCGCTCGGCGCGATCGCGCTGTGGTCGACGCTGGCTTCGCTCGGCGTTGCCCTGGCCCGCGTGCCACCCTTCCTGCTCACGGGGCTCGCGCTGGTCATCGGCAGCGTGCCGGCGTGGCCGCTGGCCCGGCAATGGCGGGCACCTGCATCGACGCTGCTGCTCGGCGTCTACGGTCTGTTCGGCTTTCATTTCCTGCTCTTCATCGCCTTGCGGCGCGCGCCGCCGGTCGAGGCCAATCTCGTCAACTACTTGTGGCCGCTGCTCATCGTCGTCCTGGCGCCGGTCTTTCTGCCGCGCCTGGCGTTGCGGGCGGTGCACACCGGCGCGGCGCTCGCCGGCTTCGTCGGTGCGGCGATGGCGATCGTCGGCGGCCACGGTCTGGCGGCCGGCTTCGCCTGGGGCTACGTCGCTGCGCTCGGCTCGGCCTTCATCTGGGCCAGCTATTCGCTGCTGACGCGCCGCGTGCCGCATTTTCCAACCGCGGTCGTCGGCTTGTTCGCGCTCGTTTCGGGCATCCTGGCGCTGCTCTGCCACGTCGCTTTCGAGCCAGCGGTCGAGCTGTCGGCCCGCGACTGGATGCTGGTCGTGGCGACAGGCCTCGGCCCGCTCGGCGCCGCGTTTTATCTGTGGGACGCGGCTCTCAAGCGCGGCGACCCGCGCACCATCGGCATCCTGAGCTACCTGACCCCGCTCGCCTCGACGCTTCTTCTCGTTGCAACGACCGGCCGGCCCCTGACCGTCTGGATCGGCGGCGCCGCCCTGCTCATCGTCAGCGCTGCCGTGGCCGGAGTTCGCGCTCGCTGACGACGCTGCCTAGCGCTTGCCTAGCGGCCGTCGCCGCGGCGGGCGTCCCCCGGAGCGAAGTCAAAGCCCACGGGAGAGCTCGAACATCAGGGCCGCCGGCAGCGAGCTGGTCACGACATCGCGGCCAATGCGGGCCATGGCCGCCCCGTTGGTGCCCGACATCTCGAACGTCGATCCCTGCTCGAGGATCTCGATGAAGACGAAATCGGGCACTTCGGAGAGGATCTCGTCGCGAAACGAAGCGAAGCGTTCGCCGCGCTGGATCGACTCGATGATGATCACGTGCGGCAGGCCTTCCTTGCAAAAGCTCGCCGCTTCCTCGACCGAGCTGACGAAGTCGACCAGCATGCTCATGTTGCGCAAGGCGTCGCGAATCAGCACCCGCACCTCACGGCGCGAGGCGACGACCAGCACATGGCTGCCGGCGAGCGCTTTCGAGTTGCCCGACTGTGACGAGACATCGTCCACTTCGGAAGCCGACAGCCCTTCCATCTCGTCGCCGGCGGTCTTCGGGAACTCCAGCACCAGCGTGGTGATGCCCGACACGTCCTTGCGCTCGACGATCAGGCCCATGGTCCACGCTGTCTGCTCGATCAGGCGCCAGTGCAACGAGTCGAGGCGCGGCAAGACGGCCGAGGTCACGCTTTCGTCGGGCTGATCGGCCGGGCGATGGGCGAAGCGACAGGTCAGCCGCGCGTGTGCCGGCCAGGTCTTGAAATCGATCGTGAATTCGATGTGCGCGTGGGCGTTGGCGAGCGACCAGTCGAGCGTCGCGTTGAGCAGGCTGAACAGAAGCGAGCCATCGACGATGACGCGGGCCGATTTCAGATGCGGCTTCAAGGCGATGCCACGCGCCTGCGTCTCGCGGCTGCGCAACGCCAGCACGCTCTTCAGCACTTCCTCGAGTTGCAGCACCTCGTGAGACTGGCGTACGCGGCCTGAAGCGAAACGCGTCAGCTGCTGGCCGATCATGCCGACCTGGCGTGCCTGCTCGACCTCGTCGCGCAAGGCGCGCAGGCCGGCGCGGTCGATCTTGCCGGTGGCCGTGAGGACGTGAATGCGCTCGAGCGCGGCAGTGAGCGGCGCGGCGATTTCCGAGCCGACCTGTGAAACGAGGTCGTGCCAGCGCTCGCTTTCGGTCGTGCTGGCGGCCGTGACAGGGTCGCCTCGAGCGGAGGCGACGGAGCGGATGGCTTCGGACATGGTCAGGAGGTCTGTGTTCTGCGGATCGGGGATGCGCCGTGCCGTGCCACGAAGCGCCTGACGCCCCGACAGCGCCCGGCTGCAGCGACGCTTGCCACGGCGTCTCCCGGTGCGCCGCGTTCAGCGAGAAGTGTCAGCGCCCGGCTGAAACCGCGCCAGTGGCTTGCGCTGCGACGCGGATGAGCGGTCGCAGAAAGTTGCGAGATGTGACAACTTGTTCACTAATTTCGCGCTTCAGTCCGGGCTGGCTCGTCAAATCGCCTTCGCTGCCCGCAGTTTCGCGATCTCTACGGCGTCGAGGCCGAACTCGCGCAGCACCGTGTCGGTGTCGGCGCCCAGGAGCGGCGGTGCAAGCCGATATTGCACGGGGGTCAGCGACAGCTTCAGCGGGCTGGCGACGACGTTCACGTGGCCGGCCAGCGGGTGCGCCAATTCGACCGTCATGGCCCGCGAGCGGACCTGCGGGTCGGCAAAGACGTCGGCGAGATCGTTGATCGGGCCGCATGGCACCTTGGCCCTCTCGAGCGCTTCGAGCCAGTCGCTGCGGGATCGCTTCTTCAGCAAGTCGGCAAGGATCGGCACTAGTGTCAGGCGATGGCGGACCCGTCCGGCGTTGACGGCGAACCGCCCATCGGTCGCCAATTCGGAGCAGCCGGCGACCGCACAAAAGCGTGCGAACTGGCCGTCGTTGCCGACTGCCAGGATGAGATGCCCGTCGGCAACCTCGAACACCTGATACGGCACGATGTTCTGGTGCGCGTTGCCGGCGCGCTGGGGCGCAACGCCGGTGGCGAGGTAGCCCGCGCCCAGATTGGCGAGCATGGCGACCTGGGTATCCAGCAAGGCCATGTCGATCGCCTGACCGTGCCCCGTGGCGTCGCGGTGCCGCAGCGCGGCGAGGATGGCCGTGACCGCGTACATGCCGGTGAAGAGATCGGCGACGGCGACGCCGACCTTTTGCGGGCCGCCGCCGGGTGCGTCGTCGGCAATCTCGGCGCGCGACGGACCGGTCACGCTCATCAGACCGCCGAGCCCTTGAACGGCATAGTCGTAACCGGCCCTTTCGCGGTAGGGGCCGGTCTGGCCATAGCCGGTGATGGAACAGTAGACGAGGCGTGGGTTCAGAGCCATCAGCGACGCCGCGTCGAGCCCGAACCGCGCCATGTCGCCGACCTTGAAGTTTTCGACCAGCACGTCGCACTGCGCCGCCATCGTTCGCACGAGCCGGGCGCCAGCGGCTATGGCGATATCGATCGTGACGGAGCGCTTGTTGCGATTGGTGCCGAGGTAGTACGCCGCCTCGGCGGTCTCTCGGCCGGCTTCGTCCTTCAGAAAAGGCGGTCCCCAGCCGCGCGTATCGTCGCCGCCCGGGTGATCGTTGCCCGGCGGCCGCTCGACCTTGACGACATCGGCGCCAAGATCGGCGAGAACCTGCGTGCACCACGGGCCGGCAAGCACCCGCGACAGGTCGAGAACGCGAATACCGCAGAGGGCCTGCGGCGAGTTGCTCGTCGCGGAGCGATCGGATGTTGACGACATATCGGCCATGGCTCCATTTTGGGTAGCCGGGCCGCCGCTGCCATCGGGGAAAATCGCGGGTCATGACGCTGGCTCGACGTTTGTCCTCGGTAGCCGTCCTGGCGACGCTGGTCGCCTGCACGCCGGCGCTCAACTGGCGCGAGACAAGGCCCGAGGGCAGCGACGCCAGCGCGCTCTTTCCATGTCGGCCGGAGCGACACGCACGGCAGGTTCGCCTCGGCGGCGC
>JALYSL010000147.1 GCA_030854825.1 Pseudomonadota bacterium | reverse complement strand
AAACGTGGGGGTCTCATGTCCTCAGTGCTCCGTTCCCAGATAGGCCGCGCGCACCGCGGGGCTCGCCTGAACTTCGTCCGGCGTGCCCTCGATCAGTTTGGTGCCGAACTCCATCACCACGACTCGGTCGACCAGACCCATCACCAGGTCCATGTCGTGCTCGACCAGCAGGATCGACAGACCCTCGCCGCGCAACTGGCGCAGCACGTTGGCCAGCCCTTCCTTCTCCTTCAGGCGCAGGCCCGCCGCCGGCTCGTCGAGCAGCAACAGCGTCGGATCCGCGGCAAGCGCCCGGGCGATCTCCATCAGTCGCTGCTGCCCGAGCGCGAGGTTACCCGCCTGCTCATGCATCAGCTCGCCCATGCCGATGCGCTTCAACTGGAACTCGGCCTCGCGCATCAGGCGGCGCTCCTCGACACGATCGAGTCGCAGCATCGCCGCCGGCACGCCGTGGCAGCCGCGCAGGTGCGCGCCCAGGGCAACGTTCTCGAGGACCGTCATGCTGGCGATCATCTTCACGTGCTGAAAGGTGCGCGACACGCCGAGCCGGGCGATCTTGCGCGAGGCCAGCGAATCGATGCGCCGGCCGAGCAGGCTCACTTCACCGCGCGTCGCCGGCAGCACACCGGTGACGAGGTTGAAGGTGGTCGACTTGCCCGCCCCATTCGGCCCGATCAGGCCGAGGATCTCGCCGGCCTTGACGTCGAAGCTGACGTCGTTGACGGCGACCAGGCCACCGAATTCCTTCCTCACCGCGCGCACGTCGAGCACGACCTGGCCGTGCGGCGGCTTGGGCCGCGCCGGCAGCGCCTCGGCGTTGGCCCAGTCGACCTTGCGATCGACGCGCGGCAGCACCGCCTCGATGAACGCCCACAGACCGTCGCGCGCGTATTGCAGAACCAGCACGAGCAGGATGCCGAAGACGATGATTTCGTAGTTGCCGCTGGTGCCCATCAGGCGCGGCAGCCAGACCTGCAGCTGGTCTTTCAGGATCTGCACGACGCCGGCACCGACCAGCGCGCCCCAGACGTAGCCGACACCGCCGAGCACCGCCATGAACAGGTATTCGATGCCCATGTTGAGGCCGAACGGCGACGGATTCACGGTGCGCTGGAAGTGCGCGAAGAGCCAGCCCGAGATGCTCGCAAGCAGGGCCCCGAGCACGAAGACGGTGACTTTGACGCGGAAGGTGTCGACGCCCATCGCCTCGGCCATGGTGGTGCCGCCCTTGACGGCGCGCAGCGCCCGGCCGGCGCGCGAATCGAGCAGGTGTGTCACGGCGACGGCGGCAACGATGACGATGAGCCACACCAGATAGAAGAAGTGCCGACCGGTGCTGAGGGCAATGCCGAAGAAGTTGATCGGCGGAATGCCGAGCAGGCCGTCGTACTTGCCGAGCGCATCGAGGTTGCCGAGCAGGTAGAAGAGCGACAGTCCCCAGGCAATCGTCGCCAGCGGCAAGTAGTGGCCCGACATGCGTAGCGTGATCCAGCCGAGCACCAGCGCGGCGACACCGGTGACGGCGAGGCCGATCCAGACCGTGAGCCAGGGTGAGATGCCGTAGGTGAGCGTGAGGTAGGCAGCCGTGTACGCGCCCATGCCGACGAACGCCGCTTGGCCGAACGAAATGAGCCCGGCGATCCCGGTGAGCAGTACGAGGCCGATGACGACTAGCGTGTACAGGCCGATGTAGTTGGCCTGGGTGATCCAGAACTCGTTGCTCGCGGGCGTGAGAAGGGGCACCAGCGCCAGGGCGATTACGAAGAGGGCGAGGGCGATGCGGCGGAAGGTCATGTCGCGTCGCCCCGCGTGAGGGCCGGGCTGAGCAAAAACGCATCCGGGCAGGCCGCCGCGCTTCGCTGGAGCGGTCGGCGTGTAGCGCCGACTGCCCTTCGATGCTCGGTCTTGCGGCCTGCCGCATAACTCGCTACGTTCGCTGCGCTCTCTGCGCTCAAACAGACGCGGCAAGTCAGAGGTGGATGCGCGCTGCGCGCGCGGCCGCAAGCCCTACGCTTCTCGGCGCCCCAGAGGCGCGCCGTGACCTCCCCGGACGCGCCTTTGCAGCAGCGCCGGTGGCACGCGTCGCAAAGGCCTACGCCGTCTGCCGCGCCGGTCTGACCGGACGACGAGAGAGCCACGCAACGCTGCTCCATCACTCCTCCTCGTCGTCGTGATGTCCGCGCTGGAACGAGCGCCAGAGCAGCACCGGAATGATGAGCGTGAAGACGATCACTTCCTTGAAGGCGCTGGCGTAGAAGGAGCTGAAACTCTCGAGCACGCCGACCAGCAAGGCGCCGATCGCCGCCGCCGGGTAGCTGGCCAGGCCGCCGAAGATCGCGGCGACGAAGCCTTTCAGGCCGATCAGGAAGCCGGAGTCGTAGAAGATCGTCGTCGTCGGCCCGATCAGAAGACCGGAGAGCGCGCCGATGAAGGCAGCCAGGCCGAAGCTCAGCTTGCCGGCGCCCGAGGTCGAGATGCCCATGAGGCGTGCGCCGAGACGATTGACCGCCGTCGCGCGCAGGGCCTTGCCGCGCAAGGTGCGCTCGAAGAAGACGAAAAGCGCGACGATCAGGACGATCGAGGCGACGAAGATGCAGATCGTCTGGCCCGAGATGCTGATCGACGCGTACGAATAACGCTGGTCCCAGAAGCTCGGGTTGCGAAAGCCCTCGGCGCCGAAGAAGACGAGGCCGAGCCCGGTGAGCGCGAAGTGCACGCCGACCGAGACGATGAGCAGCACCAGCACCGACGCATCCGCGAGACGCTGGTAGGCCAGGCGGTAGATGAGCGGCCCGAGCAACGTGACGATCGCCAGCGTCAGCGCGCTCTGCACGACCAGCGGGAAATGCTGCGGCGCCGCCCAGACCGTGAATGCGGCAACAGCCATCGGAGCCAGCAACGTGCGCAGCATCCCGCGCAATATCGCCGTCGCCGGCAAGCCGCGCCGGATCGCGTCGACCAGATCGATCGCGGCCGCCACCACGGCCAGGCCGCCGAGCAGCCAGATCGTGCCCGGCACCTTGCCGAGTTGCAGCAGCGCCAGCGTCAGCGCACCGTAGGCGACGAATTCGCCCTGCGGAATGAAGATGACGCGAGTGACCGTGAAGACGAGAACGATCGCCAGCGCCAGCAAGGCGTAGATGGCGCCGTTGGTGGCGCCGTCGAGCAGCAGGATGCCGGCGGTGGTGAGGTCCATCGTGGGCGACCGGATTCAGCGCCCGCCGCGCCGCGCCAAGGGCGCTGGCACCCCCTCGAAGGGCAGCGAACGCAGTGAGCGTGGAGGATTCATCAGCGCGTCGACACCCGTGTCCATGCACCGAAAGCAAGCGCGCGTGCAGCGAACAGGCCGCTGATTTTTTCTCAAAGAGTGTCTCCGGTGCGAGGCAAGAAAAAATGGCGCCAGTGCAGCCTCAGCTGCACATCGCCTTGATGTCTTCGGGAATCGGCATGGCGCGCAGGCGATCGGGGTTGTCGGCGTCGCGCCGCACGAAGGCGCGCATCTCGGTGCCTTCGCAGATCAGCGTCTCGCCGCGCCGTATCTTGTGCCGCTGCACGAAGACCTTGGCCCGCCATTCCTCGACGCAGGTTTCGATGTCGAGCGTCTCGGCGTAGGTGGAAGCGGTGACGAAGCGGGTCGCGATCTCGAGCAGCGGCGTGCCGACGATGCCGCGGGTCTTCACGAGCTCGCGCCAGGGCGGCACGCCGCACTGCATGAAGAACGACAACGACGCCTCGTCCATCCAGCGCTGGAAATTCGGATAGAAGACGATGCCAACCGGATCGCAGTCGCCAAACTGGACGGTGACGGCGTAGTGAGTGGTGCGTGCCATGGCGTCGCCCCTCAGCGCGGTTCCTTCAGTGCGACCGCGGCACGATCACGTCGCGATCGCGGCCGATGTACATGCGCACGACATCGGCGTCGCGATGCGTCAGCACCACGCGCTGGTTGATCGAGCCCTTGTCGGTGATCTCGCCACGGTCGATCGACGGCGGCTCGGCCAGCACCAGCGCGCGGGCCACGCGCGTGGCGCTGCCGGTGCCGCGCGAGTGCAGCGTGTCGATCAGGCGTTGCAGGAAGGCGCGCAGGTGCTCGTGGCCGAGCACGATGTGCGCGGGCACATTGGCCGCCAGGCCGGTGTAGTCGCGGCAGGCGTCGAGGCGCAGGAAGAGGAGGATGCCGATTTCGCTCCGGTTGATGCCGGCGATGACGACGTCTTGCACCAGCGGATCGCCGACGGCGATGATCTGCGCACGCAGCGGGCCGACCGAGACGAAGGTGCCGGTCGAGAGCTTGAAATCTTCGGCGATGCGGCCGTCGAACATGAAGCCGCGTTCTGGCGCGGCTGCGTCCATCGGCTTGGCGGCGTCGCCACTGCAATAGAAGCCTTCGGCATCGAAGCATTCGGCGGTCTGCTCGGGGGCGCGCCAGTAGCCGGGCGTGACGTTCGGGCCGCGGTAGCGCACCTCCATCTTGTCGCCACACGGTTGCAGCTTCATCTCGAGGCCGGGCGCCGGCAGGCCGATGTGGCCCGACTTCACGTCGTACGCGTTGGCGCAGATGGCGAACGGCGCAGTCTCGGTCATGCCCAGGCCGGTGAGCATCTTGATGCGATGCCCGCACTCCTGCTCGGCCAGGCGATCCAGCTTGTCCCACACCGGCTGGGCCAGGCCGGCGCCGGAGAAGAAGAACATCTTCACGCGCGAGAACAGTGTCTTCCTGAGCAGCGCGTCGGTCTCGAGCGCGTTGGTGATCTCCTCGAAACCCTTGGGCACGTTGAAGTAGATGGTCGGCGCGATCTCGCGCAGGTTGCGCAGCGTCTCACCGATCAGCGCCGGCGTCGGCTTGCCTTCGTCGATGTAGAGCGTGCCACCGTTGTAGAGAACGATCCCGACGTTGTGGTTGCCGCCAAAGGTGTGGTTCCACGGCAGCCAGTCGACCAGCACCGGCGGCTCCTCGGCCAGCGCCGGGAAGCACTGGCGGATCATTTGCTGGTTGGCGCAGAGCATGCGCTGCGTGTTGATCACGCCCTTGGGCAGCTTGGTCGAGCCCGAGGTGAAGAGGAACTTGGCGATGGTGTCGGGGCCGACCCGGGCGTGCGCCGCGTCGACGGCGCTCGTCGCCTTCGTCTGCAGCACGCGGGCGAACGGAATCGTCGTGCGGCCTTCGATCGCCCCCTCGGTCAACACGACCGGCGTATCACGAGGCACGACGGCCTCGATCGCCTTGGCGTAGGCCGGGCCGCCCGCGAAGACGAGGCCCGGCGTCAGCAGGCCGAGGATGTGGCGCAACTTGCCGAAGTCCTGCGAGACGAGCGAATACGCGGGCGACACCGGCGCGTAGGGCACGCCGGCGAGCATCGCGCCGAGGGCGAGCAGCAAATGCTCGATGTCGTTGTCGGAGAGGATGGCGACCGGCCGCTCGACCGAGACACCGAAGTCGAGCAGCGCTTGCGCAATCGAACACGCGCTTCTCAGCGCTTCGCCGTAGCTGACGCGCCGCCAGTCGCCGCGGTTCACTCGCTTGGCGACGAGCGTGCGATCGGGCGCGACCTCGGCCCAATGCAGGAAGCGATCGGTGAGCCGCGCCGCGTAAGGCGCGAGCGCCTCGCGCGAGGCGACGAGTGTCGAGCCATCGATGCGCGTTTCGAGGGTCGCCGCGAGCGAGCCACCGAGCGGCAGCGGGCGGTAGCGGGGAACAGGCGCAGCGCTCACGCCATCTTCACCTTGGCCGCCTTGCCCTGAAGGAAATCCTGCATGCGGCTTTTGGCTGCATCGTCGCCCTGCGCGATCGCGGCCATCAGCGACTCGGTGAACAGGCCGTGCTCCTGGCTCATGTCGGCAATGCGCGGCAGCGCGTGCATGACGGCGAAGTTCGACAGCGGCGCGTTGGCGGCGATGCGCGCCGCCAGCTCGAACGCCTTCTCGACGCCCTTGCCAGCTTCGACAAGATACTGCGACAGACCGATCTGCATCCCCTCCTCGGCGCCGTAGACGCGGCCGGTCAGCATCATGTCGCTCATGCGGGCAACGCCGATCAGGCGCGGCACGCGCGCCGAGCCGCCGCCGCCGACGAAGAGGCCACGCTGACCTTCGGGCAGGCCGTAGAAGGTGCTCGCCTCGGCAACGCGCACGTGACACGCGCTCGCCAGCTCAAGGCCGCCGCCGACGACGGCGCCGTGCAGCACCGCGACGACCGGCACGCGGCCGTTCTGGATCTGGTCGAAGGCCGCATGCCAGGAGCGCGAATGGACGATGCCTTCGGCGACGCTGCGCGCCGACAGCTCCGAGAGGTCGAGCCCGGCGCAGAAGTGCTCGCCTTCGCCGCTCAGGACGACGGCGCGCGTCGCCTCGGGCAGGTTGACGAACGCGGTGTGCAATTGCGCGACCAGCGCATCGTTGATCGCATTGCGCTTGGCCGGGCGATGCAATCGGATGTGCAGCACCGCGCCGAGCGGCTCGATGCGCAGCAGGTCGAGCACGCCGAGGACCGCCGACAGCGCTGACGCGGCGGCGTCGGGCGATGATTTCATTCGTTAATCTTAGTAAGCATTTTGGGGGAGCTACTTAAGGATTTACCCGATGGAGATTCGTCCGCATAAGATCGAACATGCTTTCGTGCAATGGTTATCTCCATTAACTTAATCGCCCGTCCACCACGTGTGCGGCGCGGCGCCCAGGAGCCCCTGCCGCCATGAACCACGCCGACCTCGTCGCCATCGACATCCACACCCACCTCGAGGTGTCGTGCCGCAACCCGTTCGACAACTACGGCGAGGAGTACGACCGCGCTGCCGACAAGTATTTCCGCTCGAGCAAGCGGCCGACGATGGACGAGACAATCGCGTTCTATCGCGAGAAGAAGATCGGCTTCGT
>JALYSL010000116.1 GCA_030854825.1 Pseudomonadota bacterium | reverse complement strand
TGACGATCGCGGCCAGCTTGTCGAGGCGCGGGTCGGGCAGCTCGACGATGCCGACGTTGGGCTCGATCGTGCAGAACGGATAGTTCTCGGCCGCGATCCCGGCTTTTGTGAGCGCGTTGAAGAGAGTGGACTTGCCGACGTTGGGCAGGCCCACGATGCCGCATTTCAGGCTCATGGGGGAGGGGTTTTCGCAGCGATGAACCGGCGATTTTAGTCGGCGGTGCCGGCCTGTTCCTCGCCTCTGCGACCGTTCGTCGCGACGCCTGGATTCGAGAATGCCATCGCGCCGTCCTCGAGCTTTCCCCAGCGAAGCATCAGGATGTCTCGGGCGTAGTTCTGGTAGAGCTTCCAGGGAGCGCGCGAGCCCTGCTTGGGGAACAGATGCAGGGAGCGGCGCACGTAGCCCGACGAGAAATCGATCCAGGGCTCCGCGCCGAGCGCCGGGTCGGCGTTGCGCGGCGTGCACTGGCGCAAGCCGTGCCGCGCCATGTGGTTCAGCAGGCGACACACGTACTCGCAGGTCAGGTCGCACTTGAGCGTCCAGGAGGCGTTGGTGTAGCCGAACGCGGCGGCCAGATTCGGAATGCCCTCGTACATCATTCCCTTGTAGGTCATCGTTCGCGGCCACTCGATGGCCTTGCCGTCGACCTCGACCTGCATGCCACCGAGCACCTGCAGCTCGAGGCCGGTGGCGGTGACGATCAGGTCGGCCTCGAGCTCGGCCCCCGAGACCAGGCGCAGCCCCTTTTCGGTGAACCGCTCGATCTCGTCGGTGACGACCTCGGCTTGGCCGCTGCGCAGGGCGTGAAAGAGATCGCCGTCCGGCACCAGGCACAGCCGCTGCTCCCACGGGTTGTAGCGCGGCGTGAAGTGCCGCTCGACGTCGAACTGCGCGCCGAGCCAGGCGCGCACCCCGCCCAGGATCAATCGTCTGGCGCGGGCCGGCTTCCTTCGGCACAGGTTGTAGAAGTACATGCCCAGCAGCACTCGTTGCCAGCGGGCGATCATGTAGGCAAGCTGCGCCGGCAGGACGCGCCTCAGCCCGTTGGCGAACCCATCTTCCGAAGGTCGGGCCACGACCCAAGTCGGCGAGCGCTGCAGCATGGTCACCTTCGCTGCCGTCTTCGCCAACGCCGGTACCAAGGTCACCGCCGTCGCTCCACTGCCGATCACGACGATGCGCTGACCGGCGTGATCGAGGTCGTCGGGCCAGTGCTGCGGGTGCACGACCCGGCCGCGGAAGGTCTCCTTGCCGGCGAAGTCGGGCGTGTAGCCCTCGGCATAGCGGTAGTAGCCGCTGCACATGAAGAGGAAGTTGCAGGTGAAGCGGACCGTCTCCTTGGCCGCGCCGCTCTCGACGTCCACGGTCCAGGCCGCGTCGCTCGTCGACCAGGCGGCACGCACGACGCGGTGGCCGAAGCGGATCTTGCGGTCGATGCCGTGCTCGCGCGCCGTGTCCTGCACGTATTTCAGGATCGACGACCCTTCGGCGATCGCCTTCGCTTCGCGCCACGGGCGAAACGAATAGCCGAGCGTGTACATGTCCGAGTCCGAGCGCACACCCGGGTAGCGGAACAGATCCCAGGTGCCACCGATGCAGTCGCGCCCTTCGAGGATCGCGTAGCTGCGACCCGGGCAGCGAGCCTGCAGGTGATAACCAGCGCCGATGCCCGAGAGGCCGGCGCCGACGATCAGCACGTCGAAATGTTCCGTCGTCATGGCGTCCGGTCGAATTGCGAAATCGGGCAAGCTTACGAGAAGACCTGGGCCGCCTTGGCGAGAATAGGGCGATGAACGCAGCCAAGGGACTGTTCGAGGCCGAGGATGGCGTGCCGCGCTGCGCCTGGTGCCGGGCCAGTCCGGCCTATCGCCACTATCACGACAACGAGTGGGGCTTCCCGGTCACCGACGATCGCCGCCTCTTCGAAAAGCTCTGCCTCGAGGGCTTCCAGGCCGGCCTCAGCTGGCTCACCATCCTCAACAAGCGCGAGGCCTTTCGCCGCGCCTTCGCGAACTTCGATGCCGAACGCATCGTCCGTTTCGCCGAGCGCGACGTGCTGCGGCTGCTCGCCGACGCCGGCATCGTGCGTCATCGCGGCAAGATCGAGTCGACTCTCAACAACGCCGCGCGGGTGCTCGAATTGCGCGCCGAGTTCGGCTCGCTGTCGGCCTATGCCTGGGGCTTCGAGGCCGCGCACGGGTCGCGGCCGAAGCGGATCACGTTGACGGCATTGCAGAAGATGAGCACCTCGCTCGAGTCGATCGCCATGTCGAAGGACCTGAAGCGGCGTGGCTGGAGCTTCGTCGGCCCGACCACCGTCTACGCTTTCATGCAGGCCATGGGCCTGGTCAACGATCATCTCGAAGGCTGCCACGTGCGCGGGCTCGCAGCGCAGGCTCCGCGCCCATCGAAGGAGCCCGCATGACGGCATTGCAAACGCTCGCCCCCCACCTGCGCGACCTCGGCGGCGGCTTCAATGTGCGCCGGCTGCTGCCGCAGGCCGATCGGCGCGCCGTCGGACCGTTCGTCTTCTTCGACCACTTCGGTCCGATCGACGTCGAGCCGGGCGCGAATCACGACGTCCGCCCGCATCCACACATCGGCCTGGCGACGCTCACCTACCTTTTCGAGGGCGCGATCATGCATCGCGACTCGACCGGCGTCGTCCAACGCATCGAGCCCGGGGCTGTGAACCTGATGAATGCCGGGCGCGGCATCGTGCATTCCGAGCGCGCCCCGAAGGATCTGCTCGGCCAAGCGCGCAGCCACGGGCTGCAGCTCTGGATCGCATTGCCGGAGGCGGACGAAGAGTCGGCGCCGTCGTTTCAGCACGTGGCGCGTGGGAGCCTGCCCGAAGTCCGGCTCGCCGCGGCGACGGCGCGCGTCATCGTCGGCACGGCGTTCGGCGTCACGTCGCCGGTCGAGACCCGTTCGCCGACTCTCGCCGCGGTGCTCGACTTCGACGTCGCCAGTGGCCGTTCGGTCGAGCTGCCGGCGCTGGCTTCCGAGCTCGCGCTCTACGCGATCGATCACCCGTTCGAGATCGACGACGAAAAGATCGACGAGTTCACGATGGTCGTCATCGCCCCCGGCGCGGCGCCGCGCCTCGCCGCGCCACGAGGGGGTCGCGTCGTCGTCATCGGCGGCGAGCCGCTCGGCGACCGCTTCGTCTCCTGGAACTTCGTGTCGAGCCGGGCCGAGTTGATTCGCGCCGCCGAGGACAACTGGCTCGCGCAACGCTTCGATCGCATTCCCGGCGAGACCGAATTCATCCCGCTTCCACCACGCCACGCCTGAGCGACGCGGGCGGTGCCGGCGACAGCATCATCGCGTTGCCGGCGAGGGCGAGTACGGCCCCGCACGCTGTCAGAAGGTCGGGCCGGAAGCCTTCGAGGAGGAGCGAGACGACGAGCGCGAGTAACGGCGTCATCACGCCGATCGTTCCGGCCGGCCCGGGGCCGAGTCGATCCTGCAGGGTCAGAAAACAGGCGAAGGCGAGTGCCGATCCGGCGAAGGCCAGCCAGGCCATCGACAGCCACCAGCTCGGCGCGCTGGGCCAGGCGAAGGCGCGGCCCAGCGCCAAGCCGACGAGGGTCGCCGCGGCCGCCCCATAGAGCATGCCGAAACCCATGGCAGGCAGGAGCGGGACACCGCGTTGACGATTTCGGCTGGCCGTGAGACTGCCGACCGAAGACAGCAGGACCGATGCGACCGTGAAGAGAGCGCCCCACGTGCCGCGCTCATCGGCCGCCGGCCGCGTGATCTCGGGCCAGAAGATGAGCGCCACGCCGGCCAGCCCGAGCAGCCCGCCGGCGACGAAACGAGCGCCGACGGCGACGCCGAAGAGCGCGGCGGCGCCGATCCCGGTGATGAGCGGTGACGCCGAGTAGCCGACCGCGACCAGCCCCGAGGCGACATAGCGCTCGGCGTGATAGACGCAGACGTACGACACGCCGTACATGAACGTCCCTTGCAAAGCCAGCGCCGCATGTGCCGGCAGGCCGAAGCGCAGGGTCTCGCCGCGCCAGGCCGCGAAAGCGAGCAGGGCGGCGCCGGCGAGAGCGAAGCGCAGCGCGACGTCGAATTCCGGTGGCAGAGCCGCGATCTGATACGTGATCGCGTGCCAGGTGCTGCCCCAGACCAGCACGCAGATGGCGAACAGCTGCCAGTTCCTGAAACGGGCCAAGATGGGCTAGGGCCTGCTAAAGCTTATGAGAGGGCTCGCGCCAGCGTCAGTCGAATCGGTAGCCAGCGCGGCCGGAAAGACCCACGCCCAGGTTGCACCCGAAGCCTTCGACGATCACGGCGTTCATGCCGAAGGTGAGCGCGCCGCCGAGCCGCGCGTCGGCTCGATATTGCTGCAGCACGTCGCCGACCGCATGGCCGCCGATGCCGGTGGCCGGTTCGACGTCGGGAATCGGGCAACGGCCGCAGGGCTTGACCAGCTTGAGGCGCACCGGGCCGTCGGCGGTGTCGAAAACGATCTCGTCGAGGTGATCCTCGCCATGCGCATCGAGCCCGTCGAGCACGATGTTCGGCCGAAAGCGCGCCATCGTCACTTGCTCCTCGCCGGCGACGACGAGGCGCCGGTTCATTTCGGCGAGCGACGCGGTCGAAGCCACCAGCAAGGGATAGCCGTCCTGCAACGCGGTCTCGGCGTCGATCGGCCCGGTCCAGTTGTGATCGGCAAGGCGCTTCTGTTCGGGGTCGAAGCGAACAAGGCGCAGCGGTCGGCCGAGGAAATCGCTGAACCAGTGAGCGCACAGGCTGCCCATGTCGTAGGCCTCGACGCGGTCTTTCCAGACGCGTGCCTGACAGCGCGCCTCGACGCGTTCGAGGGCGACGTGGAGGGCCAGCATGCCGGGCGCGCGAAGGATCATCTCGTCGCCCTTCAGCGTCGGGTGCACGAGGGCCATGCGTGGCAGCTCGCGCTGCGTCACGAATTCGAAATCGCCGTCGGTGACCATCCAGGCGCGATCGAGATCGAAGCCGGTCTCGACCAGCAGCGCCTCGGCGGGCGCCAGACCGGCGCATGATTTCACCGGATAGACGTGCACCGATTGCACGGTCACGGCCACGTCGTTCGCTTCGTTCACGGACTTCCTTCACCCCATGTCGGCCGACGATTGTCTCGCGCCGCGGTGACAATCCAGGCCATGCAATCCTTCGACGTGCGCGTCTCGGGCGCCGGCATCGTCGGCCGCACCCTGGCCCTCGCGCTGTCCCGTCTCGGCCTGTCGGTCGCACTGCGCACGGATCCTTCTCGCGCGAGCGCCGGCGCCGACGTGCGCGCCTATGCGCTCAACGCCGCATCGGTCGCCTTGCTGCGCCGCCTCAAGGTCTGGGACACGCTGCCGGCAAACGCGACGACGGCCGTTCAAGACATGTTCGTGCGCGGCGACGGTACCGATGCCGGGCTCGAGTTCTCGGCTTGGGAGCAGCGCGTCGGCGAGCTGGCGGTGATCACCGACGCGGCCGAGCTCGAGCGTCAGCTGACGCAGGCGCTTCGCTTCGCTCCGCATGTCACCGAGGTCGAAGACGACGTGCCGGCGACGCTCGTCGCGCACTGCGAAGGGCGAGCCGCCGCTGTCGCGCTGCGATCGCTCGGCGCCGGCTTCGAACATCGCCCCTACGGGCAGCGCGCGATAGCCGCGCGGCTGGTCGCGTCGCGATCGCACGGCCAGGTCGCAAGACAGTGGTTTCGCTCGCCCGACGTGCTGGCGCTTCTGCCGTTCGCGCGGCCGGAGCCCGACCGCTCATACGCCCTGGTCTGGTCGCTCGACGATGGCCGCGCCAGTGAACTGCTGGCCGCAGACGCCGCCGAATTCGAGCGCGAGCTCGGCCTCGCGACGGGCGGCGAAGCCGGTGAGCTAAAGCTGGCTTCCGAACGGGCGGCGTGGCCCTTGATGCTCGGGCAAGCGGCGGCCTGGTGCGGCCCGGGCTGGGTGCTGCTCGGCGACGCCGCCCACGTGGTTCACCCGCTCGCCGGCCAGGGCCTCAACCTCGGGCTCGCGGATGTCGCTGCACTGACCGAGGTGATCGAAATGCGGGAGTCCTGGAGAGGATTGGGCGATGAGCGGTTGCTTCGGCGGTATGTGCGGCAGCGCGCCGCGCCGACCTGGGTCATGCTGCGTATTACCGACGGATTGCAGCGTTTGTTCGCCGAGGACGCTGCGCCGATTCGCGAACTCCGCAACAATGGCCTGACCCTCGTCAATCGTGTCTCTTCGCTGAAGCGTTGGCTTGCGGCAAGGGCGCTCGACACATGATGACTTCCATGACCAAGATCCTTCGCTTCATCGGCGCCGCGGCACTTGCGGCCTGCCTCGTTCCCATAGCGTTCGCCGACGAGGCGGCGATCAGGAAGAACATCTCCGAGCGCCTGCCGGAATTCCCGAAGATCGACGAAGTGTCGAAGACCGCCGTGCCAGGCATCTACGAGATCCGGTTCGGCCCCAATATCCGATACACGGACGAGCTGGGCAACTACATGTTCCAGGGCGACCTCATCGACATCAAGGCCAGGGCCAACCTGACCGAAGCGCGTGTCGCAAAGCTCACGGCGGTCGATTTCAAGTCCTTGCCTTTGAAGGACGCCATGGTGTGGAAGCAGGGCACGGGGGAGAGAAAGCTGGTCGTGTTCGCGGATCCGAATTGCGGCTTCTGCAGAAAGTTCGAGCAGGATCTTCAAGCCGTCAAAGACGTGACGGTCTACACCTTTCTCTATCCGATACTGGGTCACGATTCACCGGAAAAGGCCAAGGCCATCTGGTGCTCGAAGGACAACATCAAGGTCTGGCGTGACTGGATGCTGAAGAGCATCCCGATCGCGCCGAGCCCCGACTGCGACGCTTCGGCGTTGCAGCGCAACTACGCCTTCGGGCAGGCCCACAGGATCAACGGCACACCCGGCCTGGTATTCGAAGACGGCAAGGTGCAGCCCGGCGCACTCGGCACCGAGCAGATCGAAAAGCAACTTGCCATCAGCCGCGCCAAGGCGCAAGGCTGAACGGCCGCGCTTCGCTCAGCCGCGGTAGCCCGCATCCTCGCGATCGATGAGTCGCCGCAGCGCGGCGAGTGAATGCTCGGCGCCGCATTTCGGGCTGAACTACCGGCGAACGTAGGCGGCGCTCATCGACGTCTCGGCATGCGGGCTCGGGCAAGTCAGCTTCGAGCGGACTTCAACTCGATCGTCATGCTGCCGAACCCGCCGACAATCGACAGACCATGATTCGCTATGTCATCGATGCCTCGGCCACGCCGAGCCACACCTTTGCGGTCACGTTGACGGTGCCCCGGCCGGCCGCCGCGCAGAAGCTGAGCCTGCCTGTGTGGATCCCGGGCAGCTATCTGGTGCGCGAGTTCGCCCGCCACCTATCGGGCATTTCGGCCGAGCAGGGCGGCCGGGCCGTTGCGGTGCGCCAGCTCGACAAGGCCAGCTGGCTCGCAAGCTGTGTTGGAACGGCCGATCTCGTGGTCCGCTATCGGGTCTACGCCTTCGATGTCTCGGTGCGTGCCGCCTTTCTCGACGCGACGCGCGGCTTCTTCAACGGCACCGGCGTCTGCTTGCGGGTCGAAGACCGCTTCAGCGAAGCGCACGCCCTGTCTCTGGTCGGCCTGCCGAGTGGCTGGAGCGTGGCGACCACGTTGGCGCCGCACGGCCCTGCCGGTGCGCACGAATTCGTCGCGGCCGACTACGACGAGCTCGTCGATCATCCGGTCGAGCTCGGCCGCTTCTGGCGCGGCCGCTTCGAGGCGGCAGGCATCGAGCATGAATTCGTCGTCGCCGGTGCCTTGCCCGACTTCGACGGCGAGCGGCTCGTCGCCGACACGAAGAAGATCTGCGAAGCCGAGATCGCCTTCTGGCACGGTGTCGGCGGCAAGCCGCCCTTCGATCGCTATCTGTTCCTGCTTAACGCCATCGACGAAGGACACGGCGGTCTCGAGCATCGTTCGAGCACGGCTCTCGTGGCGCCGCGCCGCGAATTGCCGCGGCAGCTGGTGCCGAGCGAAAGGGGCACCGAAGGCGGCGCGGCCGAGCCCAGCGAAGGCTATGCCAGCGTGCTCGGGTTGATCGCTCATGAATACTTTCACGCCTGGAGCGTCAAGCGCCTGAAGCCGCGCGATTTCGTGACGTTCGACTACGGGCGCGAGAACTACACCGAGCTGCTCTGGTTCTTCGAGGGCTTTACCTCCTATTACGATGACCTGTTCGTGGTGCGCAGCGGCCGCATCGATGCGGCGCGCTATCTGAAATTGCTCGGCAAGACGATCAGTAGCGTCGCGGCCACGCCGGGGCGCGGCGTACAGAGCGTCGCCGCAGCGAGCTTCGATGCCTGGGTCAAGTACTACCGGCAGGACGAGAACACGCCGAACGCGACGGTCAGCTACTACGCCAAGGGCGCGCTCGTGGCGCTCGCGCTCGACCTGACCTTGCGCGGCGAAGGAAAGGGCACGCTCGACGGCGTGATGCGCCATTTGTGGTCGCACAGCGAAGGCGGTGCGATCGACGAGAGCGACATTGCCGCCGCGCTCGAGACGGTCGGTGGCCGCTCCTACGCGCCGCAAATCGCGGCCTGGGTGCACGGTACGAAAGAGCTGCCCCTCGAGTCGCTGATGCGCCGCTTCGGCGTCGAATTCGATCGGCAGCCGGCCACGCTGGCGCAGCGCCTGGGCATTCGCGTCAGCGAAAGCCCACTCACCGGCGTGAAGGTCACGAATGTCCTGCGCGGCGGCGCCGGCGAGGCGATCGGCCTGGCACCCGGAGACGAGCTGATTGCCGTCGGCGAGTGGCGATTGCGGCGCCTCGACGATGCATTGCGCGCTCTGCCGGCGAACGGGTCGGCGCCGCTGGTCGTGGCGCGCGATCAACGCATCGTCAGCCTCGTGCTCGATGCCGGCACGCTTGCCGGCGTCGGCGCCGGCACGATGCAGTTGCGCCGCGCCGACAAGGCGAGCGCCGACGAGCGCGCTCTCTGCGAGGCATGGCTCGCCGGCTGACGGGGTTCGTTGCACCGCCTTGGCGCGGTG
>JALYSL010000101.1 GCA_030854825.1 Pseudomonadota bacterium | reverse complement strand
CAGGTGCGCCCGGCCGTCCGCAACACGGGCCGGGTGCTCGGCCCCGGACACGCATTCAAACGGATGGTGATCGAAGGTACCGGCGGTCGCGCGCTGCAACGCGAGCTGCGCGCCCGGGACCTCCGTCACAACGCGGCATTGCTCGGGGTCTACGATTTCCGCAACGAGAACTATCGCGGTCTGGTGCGCGACTGGCGCGCCACGGCGCCGGAGCGCAGCGGCCTCGTCTTCTGCCATCCCCGCCGGGGCCCGGCCAGCGACGACGATCCGATCGCCGCGGCGCGCGGCCGAGAGGCGGCCTACCTGGCAAGCGCGGCCTTCGCCGACGACCTCGCCGAGGCCGGCTTCACGGTCGGATCGACGTGGCAAAGCTCCAGCGCCGATTGATCTCGTAGGTGATGAACAGTGTGACCAGCGTCGCGAACGCCTGCGCGATCAAATAGTGGACGCCGGCGCGGACACCGATGGCGACCAGGGTAAAGCTGAGCGCTGCACCAACGGCCGCCGTGATCTGAAAACGCAGCCAGACACGGACGGTGGCCGGTACACCGTTGAACGTGAACCACGCATTGCCGGCGAATGCGACCTGGGCGCCGATCCAGGCGCCGGTCGCGGCGGCGAAGCGGGGCGCCAGCGCCGCGCCCTCGACGAGGCCGATCAGGATGGCGTAGTGAACGATCGTCGCCACCGCGCCGACGCCGGCATAGCGCAGAAAACGCGGCCAACGGGTGTCCGCCTCGCCTGCCGCCCCGTTGTCCGCCGACCGCTTGTCCATGAGCAGCGATTGTCGGCGTGCCGGCTACGATGCGAAGGCCATGAACGACGCCCTCCGCCAACCCAAACAGCGCATCGTCGTCGGCCTGTCCGGCGGCGTCGACTCGGCGGTCACGGCCTGGCTGCTGAAGCAAGCCGGGCACGAGGTCGTCGGCCTTTTCATGAAGAACTGGGAAGAGGAAGACGACGATGAATATTGCTCGTCGCGCCAGGATTTTCTCGACGCCGCGAGCGTGGCCGACGTGCTCGGCATCGAGATCGAGCACGTCAACTTCGCGGCCGAGTACAAGGAACGCGTTTTCGCCGAATTCCTGCGCGAATATTCGGCCGGACGAACGCCCAACCCGGACGTGCTCTGCAACGCCGAGATCAAGTTCAAGGCCTTTGTCGATCATGCCGTGCGCCTCGGTGCAGAAAAAATCGCGACCGGTCACTACGCCCGCATTCGCCAACGCGACGACGGCCGCTTCGAGTTGCGAAAGGGTCTCGACCGGCGCAAGGACCAGAGCTACTTCCTGCATCGATTGACGCAGGCGCAACTGGCGCGCACGCTCTTTCCGATCGGCGAGCTCGAGAAGACCGAAGTGCGCCGCGTCGCTGCCGAGATCGGCCTGCCGAACGCGACGAAGAAAGACTCCACCGGCATCTGCTTCATCGGCGAGCGGCCGTTTCGCGAATTCCTCAATCGCTATCTGGCACACACGCCCGGGCCGATCCGGGACGACCGCGGGCGCACGATCGGCGAGCACGTCGGCCTGTCGTTCTATACCCTGGGGCAGAGAAAAGGCATCGGCATCGGCGGCCTGAAGGACAGAAACGCGGTTCGTGGCGGCAACGAACACGCGCCCTGGTTCGTCGCCAGGAAAGACGTCGCCAGCAACGTCCTTTTCGTCGTTCAGGGTCACGAGCATCCTTGGCTGCGCTCCGACGCGCTCGTCGCCGACGACGCGAGCTGGATCGCCGGCGACGCGCCGATGCCCGGGCACTTCGCCGCCAAGACCCGCTACCGCCAGGCCGACGCCGTTTGCGCGCTCGTCACGGCCGACTCGAACTGCCGATTCGAGTTGCATTTCGATCTGCCGCAGTGGGCGGTCACGCCGGGCCAGTCGGCGGTGCTCTACGATGGCGAAACGTGCCTCGGCGGCGCCGTGATCGCTGAAGCGTCGACGCGGCAACGCACCTCACCTCCCATTGCCGAATCCCTGGCCTGAGGCCTGCCCATGTACCTGCCCACCCATTTCGCCGAAAGCCGCCCCGAGGTCCTGCAGCAGCTGGTCAGCACGCATCCCTTCGGGCTGCTCGTCACCCGCGGCGCCGACGACATCGCCGCCAACAGCGTTCCGTTCTTTCTCGACGCCGATCCGGCCGGCGGGCCGGGCATCCTGCGCGCCCACGTCGCGCGGGCCAATCCGCTCTGGCATGAGGCGCGCGGCGACGTCGACTCGCTGGTCGTCTTCCAGGGCGCGCAAACCTACGTCTCGCCGGCCTGGTACCCGAGCAAGCTCGAGCACGGCAAGGCGGTACCGACCTGGAACTACGTGATGGTGCAGGGACGCGGCCGACTGCGCGCCATCGACGACGCGGTCTGGCTGCGGGCGTTCGTCTCGCGCTTGACCGAGCATCATGAAAGCGCGCGCGTCGAGCAGTCGCCGGCGCAACCGAAAGCGTGGGCAGTGACCGATGCGCCCGCCGACTACATCGACACCATGCTGCGCGCGATCGTCGGCCTCGAGATCGTTCTCACGTCGCTTGTCGGCAAATGGAAGGTCAGCCAGAACCGGCCTGCCGGTGATCGCGAAGGTGTCGTTCGTGGCTTGGCCGACGTCAGCGGCAGCGACGCCGCGGCGATGGCCCACGAGGTGAGCGAGCCCGGGCACGATCGATGAGAACGCGGCCGCGACGCGCGGCCGTCGTTGCGCAAGCCGCGCTCGCAGTGCTGGCGGCTTTCGTCGCCATGTCGAGCCCGGCGGCGCCCTTCGAAGACACCATGGCGCAGCGCGTCCTCGCTTGCACCGGCTGTCACGGGCCGCAAGGCCGGGCCGCTCCCGACGGCTACTACCCGCGCATTGCCGGCAAACCGGCCGGCTACCTATACATCCAACTCCTCAACTTTCGCGACGGGCGCCGTCACTACGCCTTGATGAACGGCCTGCTCGCGCCGCTCGACGATTCCTACCTGCGCGAGATCGCCGGCTATTTCGCCGGGCTCGACATTGCGTATCCACCGCCTGCCGCGGCCAGCCTCGGCGATGCCGACCGCGCCCGCGCCGGCCGCCTGGTCAACGAAGGCGATGCGCAGCGCGGCGTGCCGCCGTGCATCGCCTGTCACGGCCGGGCGATGACGGGCACCGCGCCGTACGTACCGGG
>JALYSL010000094.1 GCA_030854825.1 Pseudomonadota bacterium | reverse complement strand
TGGCCGACCAGGCTCGCCAGCGCCAGGCCGCAGCCGACTTCGAGAATGCGCTCGCCCGCGCGCACCGGCCGTGCGGCCAGCCGCGCCGCGAGATGCGCGCCCGAAGGCCAGAGCAGACCGAACAAGGGCCAGGTCGCCGACGAGATGCCGCGCCGGTCGGCGTTTCCGAAGGGATCGGCGAACTGCTGCCGATCGAGCAGCGAGCGGATGGTCAGGTCGGCGACACCCGTGACGGCGATGCGCTCCTGCTTGGTCAGGTAGCCGGGCAACGCTGTCTTGCCGCGCGAGCGACGACGCCGGAGGGATTCATCGTTCGAGCTTACGCGCTCCGCGTGATCGGCACTTCGCCCAGCACGGTGCAGCGGCGCACGACCCGACCTTCATTGAACTCGTCGTACGCGGTGGCACGGTGCATCAGGCAGCGGTTGTCCCAGGCGATCAGCTCGTGCGGCCTCCAGCGGTGCTCGTAGCTCAGGTCGGCATGCACTGCCATCGCGTTCAGCTCGTCGATCAGCGCCCGGCCTTCGTCGTAAGGCATGCTGACGATGTACTCGGCGTGATCGCCGAGAAAGAGGCAGGTGCGGCCGGTCTCGCCATGAGCGCGAACCACCGGATGCTCGACCGGCGGCGCGTCGCGGCGCTGCGCTTCGGTCATGAGATCGATGCCGTGGCGCCGCGTGCGCGAGAAGTCGAGGTTGTGCACCGCGCGCAGGCCGGTGATGCGCGCCTTCCATGCCGGTGACAGACGCTCGTACGCGCCGTACATGTCGCAAAAGTGCGTCTCGCCGCCAGTCGCAGGCACGACCTCACCGTAGATGATCGTCGCCTGGCCGGTGACGCGACGCCACGACCCGTCGGTATGCCACGCGAGCGTGCCCTTGTCGGGATGACGGCCGTTCGGCTGTCCGCTCTCGTCGAGATTCGATAGCCGATAGAGCTCGGGAAAGCCGTCGGCGTGGTACATCGACATCACGTGCACCTGCACCTCGCCGAACTGGCGCGCGAAGGCGACTTGCGCAGCGGGCGGCAGATCCTGCGGCGGAAACAGCAGCACCTGATGACGCAAGAACGCGGCGTAGAGCTCGCGAAAGACTTCGGGCGAAATGCCGGCCGCGAGGTCGAGCCCGGAAATCTCGGCGCCGAGATTCGGCGTCAATGGGCGCACCTGAAACGATGCGGTATTCGGTTCGGGTTCGGCCATCGCACTCACCTCAGGGCGGGCAGATGTAGCCCGGGCCGCCCGGCGCCTTGAAGCAGCCGACCGATTCCGGAAACAGCGTTTTCGGCAGCCACAGCACCACGTCGGGAAGCAGCACCGTGAAGGCGATGGTGGCCAGGAAGACGACGTAGAGCGGCAGCGAGCGGACGAGCGCCCGCCCGAAGCCGACGCCGACGTACTTCGATGCAACCAGCAGCGACAGCCCGTACGGCGGCGTGATCAGGCCGAACACCAGCGTCGTGATGATGACGACGCCCATGTGCAGCGGGTGGATGTGGCCCAGGTCGGTGAGCTTGATGATGATCGGCATGAAGATAATGATGGCCGGGATCGCATCGATGAAGTCGCCGACGATGATGAAGAGGATCACCAGCATCAGCATGATCAGCGCGCCATTCGTGCCGGCGACGCCGCCGATGTAGGTGGCGACGATGTCGGGCCCGCGCAGGTAGGCCACCATCCAGCCGAATGCGGACGCGCCCGCCACCGCGGCGAGCGGCAGCGAGTAGAGCAGCCCCGCGTACATGAAGTCGCGCGGCAGCTCGAACACGTGGCGCGGCCGCAGCACCGGAATGAGCACGAAGATGATGTACGCGGCGGCGACCATGCCGGCCTCGGTCGGCGTGAACCAGCCGGTGAGGATGCCGCCCATGATGATCACCGGGATCACCAGCGGCAGCGCCGACCCGCGGGCGGCGATGGCCACCTCGGCCAGCGAGGCCCGCTTCTTCTTAATGCCCACCGGCCCCCAGAAATAGCTGTAGACCATCAGGCCGATGCCGATCAGCACGCCGGGCACGACGCCGGCGAGAAAGAGGCCGCCGATCGAGACGTTGCCGGTGGCGCCATAAACGACGGCCAGGATGCTCGGCGGGATCAGGTTGGCCATGGTCGAGGCCGACGCGATCAGTGCCGCGGTGAAGCCTCGGTCGTAGCCTTCCTTGTCCATCTCGGGGGCGACGGTGCGGCTCAGCACCGCGACGTCGGCGGTCGACGAGCCCGAGATGCCGGCGAAGAACATCGAAAAAAGGGTCACCACCTGGGCCAGGCCGCCGCGCAGGTGGCCGACCAGCGTCTGCGACAGCCGGATCATCCGGTGCACGAC
>JALYSL010000093.1 GCA_030854825.1 Pseudomonadota bacterium | reverse complement strand
ACCCACATGATGATGCCGCCGAGTTCCTGGTCCTCGAGCGCGGTGAAACCCCAGGCCGGCGCGCTCGCCGCATAGCTCGGATACCAGACCACCGTCGAAAGCGTCAGCAGCGCGCCGAGCGCACCGGTGTGGACCATCGTCGCGAAGAGCGAGACGAGCGCGATGCCGCGTTCGCGCCGCGTCGCGCGACCGAGCACGCTCCACCAGAAGATCAGCGCGGTGCCGAGAAACGAGATGTGCTGCAGCGCGTGCACCGCTTCGTTTTCGAGCGCCGCCTCGAACAGCGCCGGCACGTGCCACAGCCAGAGTGCCAGCGCGTGCAGGATGAAAGCCCAGAGCGGCCCGGTGAACACGAGCCACGGCACGCGCCAGCCGGGCCGGTGCAGGCACGCGCCGATCGCGCCGCGCCAGCGCGCCGGAGCGGCCCACAGCCACGCCGTGAGCGGACGCCCGAGCACGAGCAGCGGCGCCGCGACGATCATCAAAAGCTCGTGTTCGACCATGTGCGCCGAGAACAGATCGTCGGCGAGCGCGTCGAGCGGACTTACGAGAGCCGCGACGATCGCCAGAGAGCCGGCGGCGAAGGCGCCCGCCTCGGCAATCCCGATCCCGCGCCCGCGGCCGGCACGCCGCCACAGGCGCGCGAGGCCGACGACATAGAGGCCCGCACTAAGAACGAGGCAGGCGATTTCCCACGGCTCGAACGTCCACGGCAAGCGCGCGAGCGATGGCGTTGCATCGTCCAACGCATGCGACGCGGCGCACAACGGCGTGAGCGCGAAGACGGTGGCGACCACGATTCGAAACGCCCGCAGGGAGTCGCCGCGCAACGGGTGTGCGCAGGCGGTGGGGGAAGCCATGGCGGGGACTCGAATCCGGGGCGCGAAACGTGACCAGGGAAACCGCTGGAACTTCAAGAAAGCGGTGAGAGTCTATTCGATCGCCGGAGCTCCTCCGGCGTCAGGTGCGTGACGGCGAAAGCCGACATTGTCGCCTGCCGTGACGCAAACGCTTGCGAGTCGAATGAGCCGCACTGCAGAAGAAGAAGAAGAAGAAGAAGTCCGGATGCATCCGCGCGTTGCGCCCGACGCGACGGCGCACGATCCGATCGATCCCGACGCTATCGGGATCCCTCGGCTGGATCGGCGCCGATGGCTGATCGGTACGATCGGCTCGCTGACTCTCGGGGGCTTGGTAATGCGCAGCCGAGCCGCCGCTGCGCCGGTCCCGGCGAACCCGCCGAAGGCGGCCACGCTGCCGCTCGAGCCCGAGCCGCACCGTCTGGTGTTCTTCAACCCTGGCGAAGCCGCTTTCATCGATGCGGCCGTCGCCCGCCTCATTCCGGCCGACGCGCTCGGTCCCGGCGCGGTCGAGGCCGGCGTCACGATGTTCATCGATCACCAGCTCGCCGGCCCGTTCGGGCGCGCGACCGACTGGTACATGCAGGGTCCGTGGGCCGACGGCACCAAGGAGCAGGGCTACCAGCGCCGTCGCACGCCGGCCGAAGTGTATCGCGCCGCGATTGTCGCAATCGATAACAACACGCGCAAATCGCCCGGCAAGGTATTCGCAGCGCTTGCCGGCGCCGAGCAGGACGATCTGCTGCACGCGCTCGAGGACGGCAAGCTCGACCTCGGCGACGTTTCCGCAAAGACGTTCTTCATGCTGCTCTGGCAGAACACGCAGGAAGGCTTCTTCGCCGATCCGATCTATCTCGGCAACCAGGGCTTCGCCGGCTGGAAGCTGATCGGCTACCCGGGACCGCGCTACAACTACGACGGCGCGATCCGCGACTTCGGCCAGGCGTACCCGCTGCCCACCGTCGGGTTGATGGGCCGCGATCCGTCGCGGCAGCCGAAGGGGCCGTTATGAGCGCTGAAGAGCCGCCTCAAGGCGCGAATTCCGCCCCCCGGGGGGCAGCGCAGCGGCGCAAGCCGCAAGCGTGGGGGGATCATACAAGCGCTGAAGGACCGAAGCAACGGTTCGGGCCGGGGGGACTTCGATGAGCACGCGGCTGCCACCGGTGGACGTTGTGCTGGTCGGCTTCGGCTGGACCGCGGCGATCATCGGCCACGAATTGACCGAAGCCGGGCTTGACGTGCTGGCACTCGAGCGCGGCAAGTTCCGCGACACGATTCCCGATTTCGCACCTACGCACATGCAGGACGAACTGCGCTACGCGGTGCGGCGCGCGTTGTTCGAGCGCCCCGCGCGCGAAACGCTCAGCTTTCGCAATTCGGTCGACCAGACCGCGCTCCCGATGCGCCACCTGGGCTCGTTCCTGCCGGCGGCCGGCGTCGGCGGCGCCGGCGTGCACTGGAACGGCCAGACGTGGCGCTTTCTTCCGGAAGACTTTGTAGTCCGTTCCCACACGATCGAACGTTACGGCAAGAATTTCATTCCGGCCGACATGACGATCCAGGACTGGGGCGTCACCTACGCCGAGCTCGAGCCCTACTACGACAAGTTCGAGTACCTCTGCGGCATCTCCGGCACCGCCGGCAACATCAACGGCACGATCCATCCCGGCGGCAACCCGTTCGAAGGGCCACGCCAGCGCGGCTATCCCCTGCCGCCGCTGACGCGCAGCTTCATGACCGAGAAGTTCCAGGCCGCCGCCACGGAGGCGGGCTTCCAGCCTTTTCCGTGCCCTGCGGCGAACACCTCGGAGCCGTACAAGAACCCGCTCGGCGTGCAGATGGGCAAGTGCACCTACTGTGGCTACTGCGAATGGTTCGCCTGCGGCAACTACTCGAAGTCATCGCCGCAGACGACGATCCTGCCGGTGCTGCTCGCGAAGAAGAATTTCTCGTACCGCACCGAATGCGACGTCACCAAGGTCAACCTCGACTCGAGCGGCAAGCGCGCGACCGGCGTCACCTACGTCGATGCCAACGGCAACGCCTTCGAGCAGCCCGCCGAGCTCGTGATCCTGTGCGCGTTCGCGCAGCACAACGCGCACCTGATGCTGCTCTCGGGCATCGGCAAGCCGTACGACCCGAAGGCCGGTACCGGTGTCGTCGGCCGCAACTACGCCTACCAGATCACCTCGTCGGTCGACGTGTTCCAGGACGACATTGTCAACCCGTTCATGGGCGCCGGCGCGCTCGGCCAGGCGATCGACGAATTCAACGGCGACAACTTCGACCACGCACCGTACGGCTTCATCGGCGGCGGCTACATCGCACTCTGGAACACCGGCGGGCGTCCCATCGATCAGCAGACCTCCGTACCCGAAGGCACGCCGAAATGGGGCGGCGCGTGGAAGCGTGCACGAGCCGAGAACTACCTCTCCGCGATGTCGATCGCGACGCACGGCAGCGTGATGAGCTATCGCGATTCCTACCTCGATCTCGATCCGACCTATCGCGACATCTACGGCAATCCGCTCTTGCGGATGACGTTCGACTTCCACCCGAACGAGCACAAGATGTCGCGCTTCCTGACCGACAAGGCCGCGCTGATTGCCGAAGCAATGAAGCCGCGCTCGATCAAGAAGAACTACCGCGAAGGGCGCTACTCGATCGTGCCGTACCAGACCACGCACAACACCGGCGGTGCGGCGATGGGAACGGATCGGTCGACGAGCGCCGTCAACCGCTACCTGCAGTCGTGGGACGTGCCGAACGTCTTCGTGCTCGGTACGACCGTCTTTCCGCAGAACCACGGCTACAACCCGACCGGCACCGTCGGTGCGCTCGCGTTCTGGGCGGCCGACGCGATCCGCAGCAAGTATCTGAAGGCCCAGGGGCCGCTTGTCCAAGCATGAGGACATGACCTCGTTGCGCCGGTCCCTCCTGCTCGCGGCGTTCGTCGGCGGTCTCGCCATCGGCGGCGCGGCGCAGGCGGTCACGGCGGATGCGGCGCAGAACACGCTCACCATCAAACCGACGCCTCCGGCCGAGGCGGCCTCGGCAGCGCACGGAGAAGCTGCCACCCGGGTCGAGCGCGGACGCTACCTCGCGGTGCTCGGCGATTGCACCAGCTGCCACACCGCCAAGGGCGGCAAGCCGTTCGCTGGCGGCCGGCCCATCGACACCGGCTTCGGCGTGGTCTATGGCCCCAACCTCACGCCCGACAAGGAGACCGGGATCGGCAACTGGTCGAAGGACGATTTCTACCGTGCCGTGCACCACGGTCGTGACGACGAGGACAAGTACCTCTATCCCGCATTTCCCTATCCTTGGTTCACGAAGGTCACGCGCAGCGACGTCGACGCGCTGAAGGACTATCTCGCCAGCCTGCCTCCGGTGCACCAGCAGAACAAGCCGCCGGAGATGCACTGGTGGCTGAGCTGGCGGTTCGAGCTCCTCGGCTGGAACCTGCTCTTCTTCGACCCCGGCGAGTTCAAGGCCGATCCGACGAAGTCGGCCGAATGGAACCGCGGCGCCTACCTCGTGACCGGACTCGGCCACTGCGGCGACTGCCACAGCCAGAAGAACTACTTCGGCGGCGTCATCGGCTCCGAGACGCTGGCCGGCGGGCACACCATGGGCGGCCACGACAAGGGCTGGTTTGCGCCGAGTCTGCGCGGCGAACAGCGTTCCGGACTTGGCCGCTGGAGCATCGACGACATCGTCACCTACCTGAAGACCGGCTCGAACGTACGAACCGCCGCGGCCGGCCCGATGACCGAGGCGGTCATCGATTCGACCAGCCATTTCAGCGACGCTGATCTGAAGTCGGTCGCCATCTACCTGAAGAGCCTGCCGCCGCGCCACGAGGAGAAGGAAGAGTCCGGCTTTACCGAAGCGGCGCTCGATCGGCAGGCGGTCGAACGCGGGCAGGGTCTCTTCATCGACAACTGCGCGGCCTGCCACATGCTCGACGGCAACGGCCTGCGCAATTTCTTCCCCGCGCTGAGAGCGAGTTCGGCAGTCCAGGCGCGTGATCCGGCGACGGTGATCCGCATCGTGCTGCAAGGCGCGAACGTTCCCGCCGCCGCGGGTCAGCGCTCGTACATCGCGATGCCGGCATTCGGCAGAAAGCTCGACGATCGCGATGTTGCCGATGTCGTCAACTACATCCGCAACGCCTGGCTCAACCGCGGCTCGACGGTCGACGCCGGCAAGGTGGCGAGCGAGCGCAAGGCTCTCGCCAACGCCAAGGACTGACACCAATGCGCGCGCGCCTTCTCCGTGGACTCGCCGTCGCACTCGCCGCGATGGTCGCCAGCGGCTTCGCGCTCGCCCAGGACGAGATGGCGAAGAAGCCGGTCGCGACGAGACAGCTCGTCGCGAACGTCTGCGCCGCCTGCCACGGCATCGACGGCAACGGCCGCGAGGGCCGCTACCCGTCGCTCGCCGGACAAGGCGAGGCCTATCTGGAGGGGCAATTGCACGCGTTCGCGGCACAGGGCGGCCAGCGCGTGAGCGGCGTGATGGGTGCGATCGCCGTCAACCTCACTCCCGACCAGATGAAGCGGGTCGCCGACTACTTCTCCCGCCAACGACTGCGCCCGGCCGCGCTGGTCGAAACGCCGCTCGCGCGGCGCGGCGAGACGATTTTCTTCGGGGGCGTGCCGTCCAAGGGGGTCGCTTCGTGCGCGACGTGCCACGGCGTGCACGGCGAGGGAATGCCGGACCTCTTCCCGCGTCTGGCCGGCCAGCAC
>JALYSL010000091.1 GCA_030854825.1 Pseudomonadota bacterium | reverse complement strand
GTGCTGGCCGGCGTGCCGGTCGATGTCGCCCGTCTCGAAGCGGTGCATGCAGTGCTTGCGGCCAAGGACGCGAGCGAGTTGCGCGATGTCGCCAGAGGTTTTCCGGCCGAGGCCAGGCGCGGGCTCGAGGCTTTGATCACCCTCTACGGCGACGCAGCCGTCCTCGATGCCGCGCGCGCCGACCTGCCCGAACGTCCGGCGATCACCGCTGCGCTCGACGAGCTGAAGCAGCTCGCCGAATACGCGCGCGGATCCCACCCCGATGTTCGCGTCGGCTTCGATCTGGCCGATTCCAGCGGCTATGCGTACTACAGCGGCGCGCGCTTCGCCGCCTACGCCGAAGGCGCGAGCGACGCCGTGGCACGCGGTGGCCGCTACGACGAGGTCGGCGCGATCTTCGGTCGCACCCGGCCGGCGGTCGGCTTCGGCCTCGACGTCAAGGAGCTGGCGATGCTCGCGCCGGCGGCTGAGCCGCAATCGGCCGTTCGTGCCCCCTGGTCGAGCGACGCCGGGCTTCGCGATGCGGTAGGTGCTTTGCGTGCCCGCGGCGAAATCGTCGTGCGCCAGTTGCCCGACGGGCTCGACGACGAAACCGGATTTCGCTTCGACCGGGCGCTGGTCGCCGAGCGCGGCGGCTGGACGGTACAGGAACAGTGACGCGAAGCGCGATGCAGGACCCAAGAATGATCATCAACCCGCCGGGCCGTCCCAAGGGCGAAGACCGGAGCGCACAGCGTGAAGGTACGCTCATGAGCACGGGGCGCAACGTCGTCGTCGTCGGGACGCAGTGGGGCGACGAAGGCAAGGGCAAGGTCGTCGACTGGCTGACCGATCACGCCCAGGCCGTCGTTCGCTTCCAGGGTGGCCACAACGCCGGACACACGCTCGTCATTCGCGGCGTCAAGACGGCCTTGCAGCTCATTCCCTCGGGCGTCATGCGCGAGGGCGTGGGCTGCTTCATCGGCAACGGCGTCGTCGTCGATCCGCAGCATCTGCTCGGCGAGATCGCGCGGCTCGAGGCGATCGGCGTCGCGGTCCGCTCGCGCCTGCTGGTCAGCGAATCGTGTCCGCTGATCCTGCCATTCCATGTCGAGGTCGACAAGGCGCGCGAGCGGCTGCGCGAGACGAGCGGCGCCGGCAAGATCGGCACCACCGGCAAGGGCATCGGCCCGGCCTACGAAGACAAGGTGGCCCGGCGGGCCCTGCGCGTGCAGGACCTGAAGCATCCGGAGCGCTTCGCCAGGAAGCTGCGCGAGCTCGTCGTCCTGCACAACTTCGAGCTAACCAGTCTGCTGCGGTCCGAGCCGCTCGAGTTCGAGCCCATCTTCGAGATGGCGATGCAGGCCGGCGAGCAGTTGCGGCCGATGATCGGCGACGTCGGCTATGCGCTCTACAAGCTCAATCAATCGGGCGCGCACATCCTGTTCGAGGGGGCCCAGGGCACGCTGCTCGACATCGACCACGGCACCTATCCGTATGTCACCTCGAGCAATTGCGTGGCCGGCAACGCAGCGGCAGGATCGGGCGTCGGGCCCGACCAGCTGCACTACATCCTCGGTATCACCAAGGCTTACACGACGCGCGTCGGCGGCGGGCCTTTTCCCACCGAGCTGCCGATCGACGAGGCCGGCACCGTCGGCCACCATCTGTCGACCGTCGGCCAGGAGCGCGGCACCGTGACGGGCAGGGCGCGCCGCTGCGGCTGGCTCGACGCGGCGCTGCTCAAGCGCTCGATGATCATCAACGGCATCTCGGGCCTGTGCATCACCAAGCTCGACGTGCTCGATGGCCTGGCTGAGATCAAGGTCTGCGTCGGCTACGAACTGCGCGGCGAACGCATCGAAATTCTGCCGCTCGATGCCGATGACATTGCCGCATGCGTCCCCATCTACGAAGCATTCCCGGGCTGGACCGAGAGCACGTTCGGGGCGACGCAGTGGAACCAGTTGCCGTTGAACGCGCGCCGCTATCTGCAGCGCGTCGAGGCGTTCATCGGCGCACCGGTCGACATGATCTCGACCGGTCCGGATCGCGAGCACACGATCCTGCTGCGCCATCCCTACCAACCCGGGACCACGGCAGCGCGACGGCTCGCTGCCTGAGTGCCTATTGAATCGCCGACAAACGCATGCTCACTGACGACGGCAAACACCTCTACGTCTCCTGGGACGAGTACCACATGCTCATCGAACGGCTGGCGCTGAAGATCCACGCCACCGGCTGGGCATTCGATCAGATCCTATGTCTGGCGCGTGGCGGGATGCGACCCGGCGACGTGCTGTCGCGCGTCTTCGACAAGCCGCTCGCCATCATGTCGACAAGCTCCTACCGGGCCGAAGCGGGCACCATTCAAGGCCGGCTCGACATGGCCAAGTACATCACGCTGCCCAAGGGCGAGCTCGCCGGTCGGGTGTTGCTCGTCGACGACCTCGCCGACTCCGGCATCACGCTGCGCGCCGTCGTCGATCGCCTGCGCGGCATACCGTCGATCAGCGAGCTGCGCTCGGCGGTGCTCTGGACCAAGGGAGCGTCGACTTACGTGCCCGACTTTTACGTCGAACTGCTGCACACGAGCCCGTGGATCCATCAGCCGTTCGAGGAATACGACGACCTTCGCCCCGACGGGCTGGCGAAGAAGTTCGTCATCTGATGCGGACCGACACGCGCATTCACGCGTCGAGCGGCCAGCAAAAAGCCCGCGGCTGCGGGCTTCGTTCCATTCCATGCCCGCCAAGTCGGGTCTTCATTTCTCATTTTCTTGGTGCCCAGGAAGGGACTCGAACCCCCACGGAGTTACCCGCTAGTACCTGAAACTAGTGCGTCTACCAATTCCGCCACCTGGGCATCTCAGGCAACCACGGACTTTATCATCAAAACAACAACATCCCAGGCCCCGGACGGCATCGGCAACGAGCTGATGGTCGAAGTCGAGGGCACGGTTTTCGGCCACCGCGACGGCCACGGTTTCGTCACGCGCGAAGGCGCGCTGCCCGACATTTTCCTGTCGCCGCAGGAGATGCGCTCGGTGCTGCATCGCGATCGCGTCAAGGCGCGCGTCATCCGCTACGACAAGAAAGGGCGGCCCGAAGGCCGCGTCCTCGAAATCGTCGAGCGCAAGAAGGCGCCGATCATCGGCCGCCTGCTGCACGAGAGCGGCATCTGGCTGGTTGCGCCGGAAGACAAGCGGTACGGGCAAGACATCATCGTGCCGCGCAGCGCCATCGCCGGCGCCACCGCCGGCCAGGTCGTGGCCATCGAGCTGACCGAGCCGCCGTCCCTGCACTCGCAGCCGCTCGGCCGGGTCACCGAAGTGCTGGGCGAGATCGACGACCCCGGCATGGAGATCGAGATCGCCGTGCGCAAGTACGAAGTGCCGCACATCTTCTCCGACGCCACGCTGGCTCAAGCAGCGGCGCTGCCCGAGGCGATTCAGGCCGCCGACCGCAAAGGTCGCGTCGACCTGAGCGACGTTGCGCTCGTGACGATCGATGGCGAAGACGCGCGCGACTTCGACGACGCTGTCTATTGCGAGCCGGCCAAGATCGGTCGCACGAAGATGCCGAACGGCTGGCGCCTGGTCGTCGCCATCGCCGATGTCAGCCACTACGTCAAGCCGGGCGAGCCGCTCGACGCCGACGCGTACGAGCGCGCCACCTCGGTCTATTTTCCGCGCCGCGTCCTGCCGATGCTGCCGGAAAAGCTCTCCAACGGCCTGTGCTCGCTGAATCCGAAGGTCGAGCGCCTGGCGATGGTCTGCGACATGCTCATCACCAGCGACGGCGAGATCCACGCCTACCAGTTCTTCCCGGCCGTCATGCGCTCGGCCGCGCGCTTCACCTATGAAGAAGTCGCGGCGATCCTCGCCAACACGCGCGGTGCCGAAGCGGCCAAGCGCAAGGAGCTGGTGCCGCACCTGCTCGACCTGCACGACGTCTATCGGGCGCTGCTCAAGGCGCGCGCCGAGCGCGGCGCGATCGACTTCGAGACGACCGAGACACAGATCGTCTGCGACGAGAACGGTCGCATCGAGAAGATCGTGCCACGCACCCGTACGGAGGCGCACCGTCTCATCGAAGAATCGATGCTGGCTGCCAACGTGTGCTCGGCCGACTTCATCGTGCGCGCCAAGCACCCGGCCCTCTATCGCGTTCACGAAGGGCCGACGCCGGAAAAGAAGACGCTGCTGCAGAACTACCTGAAAGCGCTCGGCCTCGGCCTGGCGATCGGCGACGACCCGAAGCCGGCCGAGTATCAGGCGATCGCCCAGGCGACCAAGGACCGGCCCGACGCGGCGCAGATTCATTCGATGCTCCTGCGCTCGATGCAGCAGGCGATCTACACCGGCACCAACAGCGGCCATTTCGGCCTCGCCTACGACGCTTACACGCACTTCACGAGCCCCATCCGGCGCTATCCCGATCTGCTGGTCCATCGCGTCATCAAGGCACTGCTCGAAGGCCGCCGCTACAAGCTCGCCAACAAGGCGCACGACCCGGCGACGAACACCACCAAGAACGCCAAGGCGTCGAAGGCGGCCGCGGCGGCGAAGTCGAAATTGCCCCCGGCGACGGTGCTCGTTCCGGGCGGCGAGCTCGAGGCCTGGGAGATTGCCGGCGCCCATTGCAGCGCCAACGAGCGTCGCGCCGACGAAGCGTCGCGCGATGTCGAGGCCTGGCTCAAGTGCCGTTACATGCGCGAGCATCTCGGCGAAGAGTACGGAGGCACCGTCAGCGCCGTGACCAGCTTCGGCCTATTTGTGACGCTCGACGGCCTGCACGTCGACGGCCTGGTCCACGTCACGGAGTTGGGCGGCGAGTACTACCGTTTCGACGAGGTCAAGCAGGAGCTCCGCGGCGAGCGTTCCGGCGCGCGCTATGCGATCGGCACGCGCGTTCGCGTTCAGGTCAGTCGCGTCGACCTCGACGGCCGCAAGATCGATTTCCGACTCGTCCGCGACGCCGAAGACTCAGCCCTGCGCGTTCGGCGCGACAAGGCCGTGGCGGCCGGCGCCGGCGACGCCATGACCAGCGAGATCGTTGCCCTGAAGCAGGCCGACCGGGTCGTCAAGGCCGCGGCCAAGGCGAAGGCGAGAGCCCGGTCAGGCTCGCCGCTGCGGCCGTCGCGTGCCGGCAAGTCTTCGGCGCGCAAGGGCAGCGAACGGGCGACCCCGCGCGGTGCGAGCCGGCGCTGATTCCACACCGTTTGTCAGAGAGAAGAGAGTGCAGCAGATGGCGATTCGATTCGATGGAAGAGTGGCGATCGTCACCGGCGCCGGCGGCGGTCTCGGCCGCCAGCATGCGCTGGCCCTGGC
>JALYSL010000062.1 GCA_030854825.1 Pseudomonadota bacterium | reverse complement strand
GTGTACGCAGTGATCCGGAGGGGGGCGATGCGCTGCAGCACGTTAGTTGGCATTCTGAGACCGGCGCGATTATCGGGCCTGCATCCGTTGCTGCACGGCGCGCGTAATTAGCCCTGCAGTCCGCCTTTTTCGATCGACTTCTGGAGTGAACCGGCCATGACATCACGCGGCAGCAACCTGGCGATCGGCTGGGTCGAGCAGGGGCTCGTTCCCGATCCGGTGGTGCGCCTCGGCATCCGCCGCCTGCTCAAGGAGCGACTGGTCGAGATCGGCGACGCCGATGCAGAGGCCGCGTCGCGGATCGGCGACGCGTTCATCGCCTCGCTGGCGACCTCGCAGGTCGCCCTCTTGCCCGAAAAGGCCAACGAGCAGCACTACGAGGTGCCGGCATCGTTCTTCGCGCGGGTGCTCGGGCCGCACCGCAAATACAGTTGCTGCCTGTGGGAAGACGGCACCGCGACGCTGGCCGATGCCGAAACCGCCGCCCTGTCGCAGACCTGCGAGCGCGCCGGTCTGGTCGACGGCCAGCGTGTCCTCGAGCTCGGCTGCGGCTGGGGCTCGCTCAGCCTGTGGCTGGCCGCACATTACCCGGCGAGCACGATCACGGCGCTGTCGAACTCGCACTCGCAACGCGCCTTCATCGAGAGCGAAGCGGTGCGCCGCGGCTTGACCAACCTCCGCGTCGTCACCGAAGACTTCAACACCTTCGCCAGCGACGCGCGCTTCGACCGCATCGTCTCGGTCGAGATGTTCGAGCACCTGCGCAACTGGCCCGAGGCCTTTCGCCGGGTTTCGCAATGGCTCGTTCCGGGCGGCCGCTTCTTCATGCACGTCTTCGTCCATCGCTCGACGCCGTATGCCTTCGTCGACCGCGACGAGAGCGACTGGATGAGCCGTCATTTCTTTTCCGGCGGCATGATGCCGAGCGACGACCTGGCGCTGCGCTTCCAGGACGACCTGAAGCTGGTGACTCGCTGGCGCTGGAACGGCCGTCACTACGCCCGGACCGCGGAGGCCTGGCTCGCCAACATGGATGCGAACCGCGCCGCGCTCCGGCCGCTCTTCGAGTCGACCTACGGCACCGACAACGCGGCGACCTGGTGGATGCGCTGGCGGCTCTTCTTCCTGTCTTGCGCCGAGCTGTTCGGCTATGAAGGGGGCGAGTCCTGGCGGGTGTCGCACTATCTCTTCGAAGCCCGTCCGACAAGGAAAGACGCTGGGCCATGACGCCGTTCGCGCAAGCGGCCTTTTCCGGCATGGCCGCGACGTTCGGTCTGGCGCTCCTCACCTGGATCGCCAGCATGGTGCGGCGCGACGTGAGTCTCGTCGATCGCGTCTGGTCGCTCCTCATCGCCGCGCCTGCGCTCGTCTACGGCATCGTGCTGTCGGGCGCGATCGCACCCCGGTTCATCGTCATGGCGATCGTGCTCGCGCTCTGGGCGATCCGACTGGCCGGCTACGTCTCGTGGCGCAACTGGGGCCACGGCGAAGACCGCCGCTACCAGGCGATCCGCGCCCGCAACGAACCGAATTTCGCGCTGAAGAGCCTCTATCTCGTCTTCGTACTGCAGGCCGTGCTGGCCTGGCTGGTCGCGACGCCATTCCTGGCGGCGCTGTCGCATCGTGCCGTCTGGACGGTGCTCGATTCCCTGGGCGCCCTGCTCGCTTTTTCGGGGTTCGTGTTCGAAGCCGTCGGCGACCAGCAACTGGCGACGTTCAAGGGCGACGCCGCGAACCGCGGCAAGGTCATGGATCGCGGCGTCTGGCGCTACACGAGGCACCCGAACTACTTCGGCGAGTGCTGCGTCTGGTGGGGCTTTTTCCTGATGGCGCTGCCGGTCGGCGGCTGGTGGAGCGTGATTTCGCCGCTCGTCATGACCGGGCTGTTGCTGCAGGTCTCGGGCGTCGCTTTGCTCGAGAAGGACATCGGCGAGCGTCGCCCGGAATATCGCGACTACGTCCGGCGCACCAACGCCTTTTTCCCGGGCCCGCCGAAGCAGCGCTAGGACCCGTCAACAGGCCCTAAGCCGGGGCGACGATGCCGCGATCGATGACCTTGGCGACGAGGACCCTGCCGAGCGCCACCAGTCCCATCGCCACCGCGACCAGCGCGACGCGCGCGCCGAAGGCGTGCAGCAGTGGCCCGATCAGCAGCGGCCCGATCCCCTGGCCGGCGAACAGGCCGCAGGCGAACAGCGCCACCGAGGAGCCGCGCGCCGAAGGCGCCAGCTCGGTGGCCTCGGTCTGCATCGAGTTGTGCAGCATGTAGAAGGAGACGCCGGCGCAGAACATCGCCAGGGCGTCGAGCCACCAGAGCGGCGAGATCGCCAGCGCCGCGTAGCTCAGCGCGGCCACGGTCGAGCCGATCAGGCACATCCGGCGCACGCCGAACAGGCGCAGCAGCCGCCGCACGCTGGCCGCATAGAGCAGGCCGCCGATGCCGAAGGCGCCGAGGACGAGCCCGGTCTCGACCGAGACGACCTGCGAGCCGGGCTCGGTGGTCGTGAGCAGCAGCTCGCCCATGTACGGGAAGAGGCCGTAGAACAGCGTGCCCTCGACGAGAACCGCGCCGTAGAGCCACGGCGCCTTTGGGTTGGCGAAGACACGGCCGTAGAGCGCCGTGAACGAGCCCGTGCCCGCCACGTGGTGCGGCGCCGCCGCGGCCGGCATCGCCGTCCAGGCGATCACTGCCGCGATGGCGCCCAGCACCGCGCCGATGAAGAACGAGCTGTGCCAGCCGAAGGCGACGTTGGCATAGCCCGAGACCACCGAGCCGAGCATTTGCCCGGCGATGATGGCGAACAGCATCCGGCCGATCATCACCTGCCGCTCGGTCATGTCGTAGGTATCGCCGAGCCCGGCCAGAACGAGCGGGATGAGGCCACCGGCACAGATGCCGGCGCAAACGCGGGTCGCGAGCAGGAAGGTGAAGCTGGTCGCGAAGGCGCCCGCCGCCAGCGCGACCGCCAGGCCGGCGATGCACACCTGGATGCAGCGCACCTTGCCGAAGCGGTCGCCGATCGGGCCGAGAAAAGGCTGGGCGGCCGCGTACGGCAGCGCATAGACGATGTTGAGCATCGCCGCGGCCGCCGGCGTGACCGAGAAATAGGCCGCCACCGGCAGCACGATCGGATCGGCCAGGCGCAGCGCGAAGCCGCTCGCGAACGCGCACGCGGCGAAGACGAGAAAGATCGGCATCGAGCGCGCGCTCGATCAGCCGGCGTCGCGCATCAGGCGTTCGATCTCGTCGGCATCGACGGGCGCGCCGCGGCTGATGAGCTCGCAGCCATCGGCGGTGACGACGGCGTCGTCCTCGATGCGGATGCCGATGTTCCAGAACCGCTCGGGCACGCCCTCGGCCGGCCGCACGTAGAGCCCCGGCTCGATCGTGACGACCATGCCCGGTTCGAGCCGGCGCGACGGCTTGCGGACGACGCGGCCGCCGCGTTGCCAGTCGATCTGCTCGACCGGTTCTTCGCCCAGCGACAGATAGTTGCCGACGTCGTGCACGTCGCGGCCGATCCAGTGGCCGGTGCCGTGCATGTAGAAGGCGCGGTAGGCCGAGGTCTCGATGACGGCATCGACGTCGCCGACCTTGGCGCGATCGACCAGGCCGGTGTCGAGCATGCCCTGCGCCAGCACGCGCACCGCAGCGACATGGGCGTCGCGCTGGCGCGCGCCGGGCCGCGTCGCATCGATGGCGGCGCGTTGCGCTGCGGCGACGATGTCGTAGAGCTCGCGCTGCGCCGGCGTGAAGCGACCGTTGGCAGGGAAGGTGCGCGTGATGTCGCTGGCGTAGCCTTCGAGCTCGCAGCCGGCATCGATGAGGCACAGCTCGCCGGCCTTCAGCTCGGTGCGGCCGGGGGCGTAGTGCAGCACGCAGGCATTGGCGCCGGCGGCGACGATCGAGCCATAGGCCGGGCCTTCGGCGCCGTGGCGACGGAACTCGTGCAACAGCTCGGCCTCGATCTCGAATTCCGGAATGCCAGCGGTCGAGTCAGCGCGAAAACGCGCGGCGCAAAAGCGCATGGTGCGAACGTGCGCGCCGGCGCTGATTTCGGCCGCGCGACGCATCGTCGCGATCTCGCCGGCGTCCTTGAAGAGGCGCATCTCGGCCAGCAATGGTGCGAGGTCGTGCTGCGACTGGGGCGCCTCGACACCCTGGCGCGCCTTCGCGCGCACGCGCTCGAGCCAGCCGTCGACCTGCGCCTGCAGGCCGGGGCTGCCCGCCGGCAGCCACAAGGCGGCTTGGCCGCCGAGCCGGTCAGTCATCACGTCGCCGAGGCGATCGATCGCGAAGGCTTCGTCGATGCCGAGCGTCGACGGCGCGGCCTCGGGGCCGAGGCGAAAGCCGTCCCAGATTTCGTGCGCCGCATCTTTGGGGCGACAGAACAGCGTCGCCTTCGCAGCCGCGTCGATGACGAGCCAGGCGCCGGGTTCGTCGAACCCGGTCAGGTAGTGGAAGTCGCTGCCGTGCCGATAGGGATGGTCATTGTCGGAGTTGCGTTGCCGCTCGGGCGCCGTCGGCACGATGGCGATGCCGCCGCCGGCAGCGCGCAGCGTTTCGGCGACGCGGGCGCGCCGGGCACGGAAGGCTTCGGAACTCGCATCTCTTTTCATGGCAACACTGTAGCGGCCGGCGCAGCATTCGGCCTTTTTCGCTACCCTCGAACGCTTTGCCAGACACCACCAAGGATCGATCATGGAATATCGCCGCCTCGGCTCGAGCGGACTCAAGGTGAGCGAGCTGTCGCTCGGCTCCTGGGTCACCTATCACAACCAGGTCGATACCGCGGCGGCCAAGGAGATGCTCGCGGCGGCGATGGACGCCGGCATCAATTTCTTCGACAACGCCGAGGTCTACGCCAAGGGCCAGAGCGAGATCGTCATGGGCGAGGCCTTCAAGAAGCTGAGCTGGCCGCGCCTGAACTACATCGTCTCGACCAAGTTCTTCTGGGGCCTCGACCGCGACGGCAACGCCGTCAATCGCAAGGACACGCTCAACCGCAAGTACCTGATGCAGGCGATCGACGGGTCGCTGCAGCGCATGGGGCTCGACTTCATCGACCTCGTGTTCTGCCACCGGAGCGATCCCGAGACGCCGATCGAAGAGACCGTCTGGGCCATGAGCGACATCATCGCCAGCGGCAAGGCCCTCTACTGGGGCACCAGCGAATGGTCGGCCGCCGACATCCGCACCGCCTGGGAGATCGCCGAGCGGCATCACCTGAGAAAGCCGGTGATGGAGCAGCCGCAATATCACCTGCTGCACCGCTCGCGCGTCGAAGAGGAATACGCGCGCCTCTACGAAGACATCGGCCTCGGCCTGACGACGTGGAGCCCGCTGGCGAGCGGCCTGCTCACCGGCAAGTACAAGAGTGGCATTCCGGCCGGCAGCCGCGGCGCGCTCGAGAGCATGAGCTTCCTGGCGAAGAGCCTCACCGACGGCGCGAAGAACGCGGCGGTGGCCAAGCTCGAGCCGATCGCCGCCGAACTCGGCGCCACGCTTGCGCAGCTCGCGATCGCCTGGGTGGCCAAGAACCCGCACGTCTCGACGGTCATCACCGGCGCTTCGACCCTGGCGCAGCTGAAGTCGAACCTGGGCGCCGTCGATGTGTTGGCGAAACTCACGCCCGAGGTGATGGCGCGCATCGACGCAATCACCGCGCCGCTCGCCGAATGACAAGACTCAGAGCGGCGTGGCGTTGAGCGCGGCGAGCTGCTCTGGCGTGCCGACGTTCTCCCAGCGGCCGCGATAGATCTCGGCGGCGATGCAGCGTTCGCGCATGCCGGCGTAGAGCAATGGCGCCAGTGCTGCAGGCTCGCCCGCGGCGATGGCGCCGAACATCTCGGCGCGCAGCAGGGCGATGTTGGCGTAGGTCCAGCGCTGGCCGTCGGGGCCGGCGCTGTCGGCGAGGCCGAGACCATCGGCGCCGAGACCGAAATCGCCGCGCGGGTGGAAGTGCGGGTTCGGCACGAGCCAGAGACGGCCGAGGCGACCGCTCGCGACGAATGCATCGGCATGGCTCGCGCTGAAGTGGAAATCGGGCGCGAAGATGTCGGCCGAGACGACCCAGAAGGTATCGCCGAGCAAAGGCAGCGCCTTGGCGATGCCGCCGGCGGTCTCGAGAGCGCCGCCGTGGTCGCGGCCTTCCATCGAGTACGCGACCTCGACGCCGTAGCGCGAGCCGTCGCCGATCGCTTCGACGATGCGCTCCTCGAGCCAGGCCGTGTTGACGACGACCTGGCGCACGCCGCCGCGGGCCAGCGCTTCGAGGTGCCAGGCGATGAGCGGCTTGCCGTGCACTTCGAGCAAGGGCTTGGGCGTGGCGTCGGAAAGCGGGCGCATGCGCTGGCCGCGGCCGGCAGCGAGAACGATGGCCTTCATCCGCGGCGCTGCGCGTGGCGTTCGATGCGCTCGGGTGCGAACGCCGAGACGAGCGACGCCAACAGCGTTTCGGCACGGGCCGAGTTGTCGGCGCCGAGGTTGCAGACGTAGACGTCGAGCGTCGCCGCTTCGAGCTCGGGCCAGGTGTGAACGGCGAGGTGCGACTCGGCAAGCAGGACCACGCCGGTGATGCCGCTCGGCACGCTCGTTGAAGCGGAGGCTGGAACGAATCGATGGAACAGCTCGCCGACGGCGCTCAGCCCGGCGCCGGCGACCGCGGCCAGGCAGATCCTTCGCAGCGTCTCGGTATCGGTCATCACCGGCCGATCGGCGGCGCAGCCGCGCAGGTCGGCGGTGAGATGAAGGCCCTGCATCGAGCCGATTATCCGGCCCTCTAAAATGCGCGGTTCCTCTGGCGCCCGGATTTCTGCATGGCGGCGATCGATTTTTCCGACAGCTCCCTGGCCGACATGAAGACGCCCGCCGCGGCGCGCACGGCGCTAATGGCCAACGCGATCCGCGCGCTCGCCATGGATTCCGTGCAGCAGGCCAATTCGGGCCATCCCGGGGCGCCGATGGGCATGGCGGAGATCGCCGTGGCGCTGTGGAGCCGGCACCTGCGCCACAACCCCGCGAATACGCACTGGCCGGGGCGCGATCGCTTCGTGCTCTCGAACGGCCACGGTTCGATGCTGCAATACGCCTTGCTGCACCTCACCGGCCACGACCTGGCACTCGCCGAGCTGCGCAACTTCCGGCAGCTGCACAGCAAGACGCCCGGCCACCCGGAAGTCGATGTCACGCCGGGCATCGAGACGACCACCGGGCCGCTCGGCCAGGGCCTGGCCAACGCCGTCGGCATGGCACTCGCCGAAAAGCTGCTCGCCGCCGAGTTCAATGTCGACGGCCACCGGGTCGTCGACCACTGCACCTACGTCTTCATGGGCGACGGCTGCCTGATGGAAGGCATCAGCCACGAGGCCTGCGCGCTGGCCGGTGCCTGGAAGCTGAACAAGCTCATCGCCCTCTACGACGACAACGGCATCTCGATCGACGGCGCCGTCGGGCCCTGGTTCGTCGACGACACGCCGAAGCGATTCGAAGCCTATGGCTGGAACGTGATCGCCGGTGTCGACGGCCACGATGTCGACGCCGTCGACGCGGCGATCGCGAAGGCCCGGCAGTCGACAAGTCGGCCGACGATCATCTGCTGCAAGACGATCATCGGCAAAGGCTCGCCGAACCGGGGTGGCACCGCGAAAGCGCACGGCGAGGCGCTCGGCGCCGACGAGATCGCCCTGACGCGAGCGGCGATCGGCTGGGCGCACGAGCCCTTCGTCGTGCCCGACGAGGCTTACGCGGCGTGGGACGGCAAGCCTTCGGGAGCCGCCGCCGAAGCGGCATGGCGCAAGACGTTCGCGGCCTATGCGGCAGCGCATCCGCAACGGGCCGCCGACTACGAACGGCGGATGGCGGGCCGCCTGCCGGCAGACTGGAAGAAGACGGTCCGCGAAGCCGTGATTGCAGCGCACGGCAAGGCCGAAACCGTGGCCAGCCGCAAGGCCAGTCAGCTGGCGCTCGAGGTCTTCACCCAGACCTTGCCCGAGTTGCTCGGCGGCAGCGCCGACCTGACCGGATCGAACCTCACCCACACCAGCCAGACCGCGCCGCTTCGTTTCGCTGCCGACGGCGCGCCGGCGCGCGACAGCGCCGGCCGGCTCGGCCGCCACATCAACTACGGCGTGCGCGAGTTCGGCATGGCGGCGATCATGAACGGCGTTGCCCTGCACGGCGGCTTCATTCTGTACGGCGGCACCTTCCTCACCTTCAGCGACTACAGCCGCAACGCGATCCGCATGGCGGCGCTGATGAACCGGCGCGTCGTCCACGTCTTCACACACGACTCGATCGGCCTGGGTGAAGACGGGCCGACGCATCAGTCGATCGAGCACGCGGCGTCGCTGCGCCTGATTCCGAACCTGCACGTCTGGCGGCCCGGCGACACGCTGGAGACGCTCGTCGCTTGGGTGGCGTCGATCGAGCGAAGCGACGGGCCGAGTGCCTTGCTACTGTCGCGGCAGAACCTGCCGTATGCGCCCAAGCCGGGATTCGACGCGGCGCGTCCCGAAGCGACGTTCGATGCGATTGCCAAAGGCGGCTACGTGCTGGCCGAGCCGAGCGAGGTCGGTCTATCGGGCAAGCCGCGCGCCGTCATCATCGCCACCGGCTCGGAAGTCCAGCTCGCCCTCAACGCCCAACAGGAACTGGCCAAGGCCGAGAACGGGCGCATTGCGGTGCGCGTCGTCTCGATGCCTTCGACCTCGGTTTTCGACCGGCAAAGCCGCGCCTGGAAAGACAGCGTGCTGCCGCCCGGCGTGCCGCGAGTCGCCGTCGAGATGGGCGTCACCGACGGCTGGTGGAAATACGGCTGCGCCGCGGTTGTCGGCATCGACCGCTATGGCGAGTCGGCGCCGGCGCCGGCGCTGTTCAGTCACTTCGGGTTCACGACGGAGAATGTCGTGGCCACCGTGCTGCAAATGCTTTCGAATTCGAGGAAGAACCCATGACCATCAACGTTGCCATCAACGGCTACGGCCGCATCGGCCGCAACATCCTGCGCGCCCACTACGAGAGCGGCAAGAAGCACGACCTGAAGATCGTCGCCATCAACGACCTCGGCAATCCGGAGACGAACGCGCACCTGACGCGCTACGACACGACGC
>JALYSL010000053.1 GCA_030854825.1 Pseudomonadota bacterium | reverse complement strand
GTGCTGGCGATCAAGCAGACGATCTACCGCACCGGCAGCGAATCGCCACTGATGGACCTGCTGATCGAAGCGGCGCGGCGCGGCAAGGAAGTGATGGCCGTCGTCGAGTTGCAGGCGCGCTTCGACGAAGAGGCCAACATCAACTGGGCCGAGCGGCTCGAGGCGGTGGGCGCGCAGGTGGTCTACGGCGTGGTCGGCCTGAAGACGCATGCCAAGCTGCTGCTCGTGACGCGCCGCGAAGAAGGCCGCCTCAAGCGCTACGCTCATCTTTCGACCGGCAACTACAACCCGAAGACAGCGTTGCTCTACACCGACCTGGGTCACTTCACCGCCAATGCCGACTTGACGGCCGATGCCGACGCCGTGTTCCAGCAACTCGCCAGCCTCGGTCGCACGCGGCCGTTGCGGGCAATGCTGCAGGCGCCGTTCACGCTGCACAAGCAGATGCTGGCGCACGTCGGCAAGGTCGCCGAAGCAGCGGCCGCCGGGTTGCCGGCGCGCATCGTCGTCAAGATCAACGCGCTGACCGACGTGCCGCTGATCGATGCGCTCAATGCCGCAGCGCGCGCCGGCGCGGCGATCGACCTGATCGTGCGCGGCGCCTGCATGTTGCGACCGGGCATTGCCGGAGCCACCGATTCAATCCGGGTGCGGTCGATCGTCGGCCGCTTTCTCGAGCACTCGCGCGTGGCCTATTTCCGCTGGGGCGAGGGCGACGACGAAGAGGCCCTGTTCCTGTCGAGCGCCGACTGGATGGGCCGCAACATGTACGGTCGGATCGAGGTGGCGTGGCCGGTGCGCGATGCCAAGCTGCGGCAGCGGGTCATCGACGAATGTCTCGTCCCGTACCTGTACGACGGACTCGACGCGTGGAGTCTTGCCGCCGACGGCAGCTACAGCCCGGCGCCCGATCGGCAGGCGCTGGCCGGTGAGTCGGCACAGCAGGCGCTGATGCGGCGCTATTCGGGGCAAAAGCTGTTCGGCGGCGGCGGCAAGTAGGCTCGGATGGATCTCATTTTCTGGCGCCATGCGGAGGCGGTGCTCGACGGCGAGGGAGGCGACGATCTCGAACGCGTCCTGACGACGAAGGGCGAGCGCCAGGCCGAGCGCATGGCCGAGTGGCTGAACCGACGCCTCGCGCACTCGACGCGCATCTTCGCCAGCCCGGCGGTGCGCTGCCAGCAAACCGCCAAGGCACTGGGCCGAGAATTCCGGAGCAGCGACCTTCTCGCGCCGGGTGCCGGTGCTGAAGCCCTGCTGCGAGTCGCGCGCTGGCCCGACGCGAGCGAGCCCGTGCTCCTGATCGGGCACCAGCCGTCGCTGGGCCTTGCCGTGTCCCTCGCATTGACCGGCGTGGCGCAGGCGTGGCCGATCAAGAAGGCGGCGGTGTGGTGGCTGCGTCACCGGCCGCGCGACGGCGAGAGCGAGGTCATCCTGCAGGCCGTGCAATCGGCCGACTGTCTCTGACGCGCCCTCGGTCGGCGGCCCTCTCCTCAGATTAGGGTCAGGGTGGGCTGCAGCAGGCCCGTCTTCGACCAAGCCTCGATTTCTTCGCGAAGCAGGTGCAACGCGCGCGGGTGCGCCTCGGCCCAGGCCGATGTGAGGGAGATCACCGGCGGCTCGCCGTTCGCGCTCAAGGTCATGGCGCCAGGATCGACATCTTCGCGGGCGTGGCAGGCGATCACCGCCAGGCGAAGGCAAAGCAGGTACAGCGCGAAGGCATGCTCTGCCAGGCGCGGCTCGAGCTTGCGCAGACCGCCGCGCTGGCCGAGCACGAGGTCGCCGACGCGCCGGAGCTGGCTCTGCGAAAAGCCCGCCGCATCGACATGCGCGAGCACGTAGGCGCTGTGCCGGTGGTGATCGTGATGCGAGATCATCATGCCGATCTCGTGCAGCGCGGCGGCCCAGCGCAGCTCGCGCCTCGCTTCACCGGGCGCCTTCGGCTGCACGCCGGAAAGCAGCGAGATCGCGACGCCGGCGACACGGGAAGCCTGCGCCGCGTCGACCATGAAGCGGCGCTGCAGCTCGCGCACCGAGCCTTCGCGAACGTCTTCGCCGCCGGCTGCGGCCAGCCGGCCGGCGACTTCGCGTGCGGCCAGGTCGAAGAGGACGCCCTGGCGCAGGGCGCCGCGCGCCGGCTTCAGCTCGGCGATGTCGAAGTGGGTCGCCAGGGTGTAGAGGATGGCCAGGCCACCGCCTATGACCGAGCGCCGGTCGTCCTTCAGGCCGGGCAGGGCGAGGCGATCGGCGCTGCCGGCCTCGAGGCATTGCTCCATCAGCCAGCGCAGGCC
>JALYSL010000047.1 GCA_030854825.1 Pseudomonadota bacterium | reverse complement strand
AGTCCATGCCCTTCTCGAACAGCACGAAGCGGCAGCGGTGCGAGTACGGGTCGGTCGTTCCGGAATAAAGCACCATCATGGTAGGGGGACTCCTGGGAAATCAGATGAAAGCCAATGGCCGGCCGCGGGGGCCGGCCTGTTCGCGCCGTCGGGCGCCAAGCCGCGACAGGCGAGGCGCGGCTAGTCGACGTTCTTCCAGAACGCGGCGTTGAGGCGCCAGGTAAAGAGGATCAGGATGCCGAGGAAGATGAGCACGCCGACGCCGATGCGGATCCGTTGACCCTGCGCCGGCTCGCCCATCCACTGCAGATAGGCGACGAGATCGCCGATAGTCTCGTCGTATTCGTGGTCGCTGAGGGTGCCCGGCGTGATCTGCTCGAAGTGATCGAAGCGGCGCTCCGTCTTCTCCGGCTCGTGCGGGTTCTTTTCGTCGACGAAGACGGCGCGGCGCTCGCCCTGCAGTTGCCACAACACGTGCGGCATGGCGATGTTCGGATAGGCCAGGTTGTTCCAGCCGGTCGGCCGGGTGTCGTCGCGATAGAAGGTGCGCCAGAGCGTGTACAGATAGTCGGCACCGCTGCCCTTGCCGGCTTCGGCGCGCGAGCGAGCGATCACCGACAGGTCGGGAGGCACCGCGCCGAACCATTCCTTCGCGTCCTTCGGATCTAGCGTGACGTTCATCGTGTCGCCGACCTTGTCGGTGGCGAGCAGGAGGTTCTTCTTGATCTCGTCGTCGGTCAGGCCAATGTCGTGCATGCGGTTGTAGCGCATGTACGACGCCGAGTGGCAGCTCAGGCAGTAGTTGACGAAGATCTTGGCGCCGCGCTGCAACGCCGGCTTGTCGGTCATTTTCTCGACCGGGAACTTGTCCCAGGGATAACCTTCGTCGGCGGCCTGTGACAGGAGTGGCAGGGCGAATCCGCAAACGACGAACAGGCTGAGCAGGAGTTTTTTCATGGCAACGGCTCGGGCTGTCAGTGGGCGACGAAGGTCACGCGGTCAGGAACCGGCTTGAACGTGCCGAGCCGGCTCCACCAGGGCATCAACAGGAAGAAGCCGAAATAGGCCAGCGTGGCTAACTGCGACACATAGTTGAACGCCGGCGAGGGCGGCTGCGAGCCCAGATATCCGAGGACGAGAAAGAAGAAGACGAAGACGCCGAGAACGATCCGGTGCCAGCTCGGCCGATAGCGGATCGACTTCACCGGGCTGCGATCGAGCCACGGCAGCGCGAACAGGATCATCACCGCACCGCCCATCACCACGACGCCCCAGAACTTGGCGTCGAAATACTTGAGCAATGCGACGGCGACGATCGCGGCGACGGCGGTGACGATCTTGCCGGTCGAGCGGAAGCCGCCGCGCAGGATGCCGAGCACACCGGCGATCGCGACGACGGCCATGAACACGTAGACCATGATGTCGGTCGTCGCGCGCAGCATCGAATAGAACGGCGTGAAGTACCAGACCGGCGCGATGTGCAGCGGCGTCTTCAGCGAATCGGCCGGGATGAAGTTGTTCGGCTCGAGGAAGTAGCCGCCGCCTTCGGGCGCAAAGAACAGCACGGCGCTGAAGATGAAAAGAAAGATGCTCACGGCGAAGATGTCATGCACCGTGTAGTACGGATGAAAGGGAATGCCGTCGAGCGGCCGGCCGGTCTTCTCGTTCTTCTTCGCCTTGATCTCGATCCCGTCCGGGTTGTTCGAGCCGACTTCATGCAGCGCGATCAGATGCGCGGCGACCAGGCCGAGCAGCACCAGCGGCACGGCGATGACGTGGAAGCTGAAGAAGCGGTTCAGCGTCGCGTCGCCGACGACGTAGTCGCCGCGGATCAGCAGCGACAGGTCCGGGCCGATGAAGGGGATGGCCGAGAACAGGTTGACGATCACCTGCGCGCCCCAGTAGCTCATCTGGCCCCAGGGCAGCAGGTAGCCCATGAAGGCCTCGGCCATCAGGCACAGGAAGATGGCGCAGCCGAACAGCCAGATCAGCTCGCGCGGCTTCCTGTAGCTGCCGTAGAGCAGGCCGCGGAACATGTGCAGGTAGACGACGATGAAGAACGCCGACGCGCCGGTCGAGTGCATGTAGCGCACCAGCCAGCCCCAGGGCACGTCGCGCATGATGTACTCGACCGACTCGAACGCCTTGGCGGCGTCTGGCTTGTAGTGCATCGTCAGGAAGATGCCGGTGAGGATCTGCATCACCAGCACCAGCAACGCGAGCGAGCCGAACACGTACCAGAAGTTGAAGTTCTTCGGCGCGTAGTACTCCGCCATGTGCTCGTTGTAGAGCTTGGTCAGCGGGAAGCGGTTGTCGACCCAGTTCAGCAACTTCTGAGTTGCGGTGGAACCGGGCAGCGCTTCGTGATATTCAGCCATTCTTCTTTCTCCGGAGGAACCGTCGGCGGGCGTGCGCCTCGGTCGGCGCCGGGCCGCTCCCAAGCCGACCGGGCGCCCCGGGGGCCAGAGAACGCAGTGAGCGTGGGGGCGCGATCACTTCATGCCTTCTTGTCTTCGCCGATGCGGATCCTGCTGTCGGACAGGTACATGTAGGGAGGCACTTCGAGGTTGTCGGGCGCCGGCTTGTCCTTGAAGACGCGGCCCGACATATCGAACGTCGAACCGTGGCACGGGCAGAGGAACCCGCCCGGCCAGTCGTCGGGCAGCGAGGGCTGCGGCCCGGGCGTGAACTTGTCGCCCGGCGAACAGCCGAGGTGGGTGCAGATGCCGATGACGACGAGATACTCCTTCTTGATCGAGCGCCAGTCGTTGCGCGCGTAGTCAGGCGTGGTCGAGAAGTTGTCACGCTTGGACAGTGGATCGGCCAGCTCGGGATCGATCTTCGGCAACTCCGCGAGCTGTTCGGGTGTACGCCGAACGATCCAGACCGGTTTGCCGCGCCAGGCGACGGTGAGCTTTTCACCCGGTTGGATGGCACCGATGTCGACCTCGACCGGAGCGCCTGCGGCACGGGCCCGCTCCGACGGTTCGAAACTGCTGACGAAGGGAACGGCAACGAAACCCGCGCCGACGGCGCCCGCACATCCTGAAGCGATGATCCAGGTGCGCTTGCCACCGTCGATCTTCTGGTCACTCATGCTTATCCTACGAAGAATCTCGAGCGAGATACGAGAAGTCAACCCAGAATTCTAGCGGACGTGTCAAGGCGAACGACCTGCTGCGCCTGCCGCGCGCACAAGGCTTGACTTCCGGCCGGTGCCGGGAATACTTCCCGCGACACACTTCTTCAGGAGAAGAACATGGGGATGGTCGCCGAGTTCAAGGAGTTCGCGTCCAAGGGCAACGTCATGGACCTCGCGGTCGCCGTGATCATCGGCGCGGCATTCGCGAAGATCGTCGATTCGCTGGTCAAGGACCTCATCATGCCGATCATCGGGCGGGTCACGGGCGGGCTGGATTTCTCGAACTACTTCATCGCCCTCGCACCGCCGCCGCCGGGCTACTCGGGGCCGATGACTTACGAAGCCCTGACCAAGGCCGGTGTTCCGCTCTTTGCCTACGGCAACTTCCTGACAGTCTCGGTGAACTTTCTCATCCTTGCCTTGGTCATCTTCATGATGATCAGACAGGTCAATCGCCTGCATCACCCGGCGCCAAAACCAGCGGCCGCGACGCCCGAAGACACCGTGCTGCTGCGTGAGATCCGCGACTCGCTGCGCCGCTGACGCGCGGATGCGCCGAAAGCACCAGCCGCGCTGAGCGTGACGCAGTGCCACGACTCGGCTCGATCTTTGGGCCCATACTAGAAGGAAGCTCGCCAGAACCAAGGATCCTCCTGCCAGCGCTCGCCGTCCGGCGCGGCTTGTGCCCCGGAATGAAACCGCCACGCTCACTCCGTTCGTTGCTCTCCGAGTGGGCGCTCAGGCCCCTTCGGGCGGCCGGGCGGGCCTTGAGATGAATCCGATCGAACCCCGCGTGCAGGCCGCGCTCGACGCGGCCATGAACCTGATCCGCAAGACCGCCGCGTCGGCGGCGACGCGCGTGGTCGAGAATTTCACTGTGCTGGCGCAAAACGCCACCAAGATCAACGAGCGCGACCAGATTTTCACGACGCAGCAGGAGTTGCGCCGCAATCTCGGCACGTTCCAGGGTTCGGTGCACGAAGCTCTGCGAGAAAGGGTCGCCAAGGACCTCGCACCGCGGGTCGATGCCAAGCGCAAGCTAGAGTCGGCCGACTGGGCCACGCTCAGCCTCGTCGACGATCTCGAGGTCGAAGAGCGCATGAACTACACGCGCCTCGGCCAGCTGATCTCGCACGAATGCGAGTGGCAGTTGCGCGATCTCGCCGCCTACATGGGTGCCTTGCTCAACTTCGGCCGAGCCGACGATGAACGCAATCCGCTGCGCGCCGAGATCGTCGGCGCCGCGCTGAACCGCGGCATCGAGGCGATCTCGGGCGAGCGCGAGAGCCGACGCATCCTGACCCGCGAACTCGGCCAAGCGATGGCGCAAGCGATGCCGGAGTGCTATGCGGAGATCCTGCACATGCTCCAGGAGCGCGGCATCCGTCCCGTCAACCTCACGGTGCGCACGGTCGAAGGTCCGGGCAATCAGATCTTCGGCGCGTCCGGCTATTCGAGCATGACGCGCGACGGCCGCTCTTCGACCCGAAGCGGCCATGGCGAGTTCGACGATGCCTCCGGCCCCGGCGATCTCGATCTGCTGGCGGCGCACCGCCGCGCCCTGGCTACCGCGTTTCCTCCGGGCCACGCGGCGGCGATGGACAGCATCCGCGACCTCGAACCGGCCTCTCGCGGCGGCGGATCACGGGGCCGCATCAACACCGCCGACCAGCAGCTGATGACGCTTCTGCGCCGGCTGACGGCCGTCGTCAGTCAACCCGGCGAGTTCGACGCGGCGACGCTGCTCGGCAACCGGCGCGGCGCTGCCGCGGGGCCTCGCAGCGGCGCCGGCACCAGCTTCGG
>JALYSL010000015.1 GCA_030854825.1 Pseudomonadota bacterium | reverse complement strand
CCGTCTACCTGTCGCTGAACTATCTGGCCGAGCAGAAACTCGAGGTCGGCAGCCGCTTGCCGCTCAAGGTGCTGCCTGAGCGGATGCGGTTTTTCTAGGTCGAGGGCTCGCCGGTGTCCGCCGTCCTGCCGCTGCCCGCGACGCGTGCATTGCGCCAGCGCGCCCACTGGACCGATCGCGTCGCCCACGCGGCGCTGCTGCTGATCGTGGCGGCGCTCGTCGTCTTCCTGGCCCTGCCGCTGGCGACGATTCTGGGCAAGGCGCTGCAGAACGCCAAGGGCGACTTCGTCGGCCTCGCCAACTTCGCGAGCTACGTGAAGACGCCATCGCTGCTGCAGTCGTTCACCAACAGCCTTTGGGTTTCGGCGCTGGTGATGATCGTGACGGTGCCGCTGGCGTTCGGCTTCGCCTATGCCCTGGCGCGCAGCTGCATCCCGGGCAAGGGCATGTTCCGCACGATCGCGCTGATTCCTCTGCTCGCGCCGTCGCTGCTGTCTGCCCTGTCGCTGATCTACTGGTTCGGCAACCAGGGCGCAGCGCGCGTGCTGATCACGGCGCTCGGCTTCGAGAACATCTACGGCGCGCCGGGCATCGTCGTCGCCGAGTGCTTCGCCGTCTTTCCGCACGCGCTGATGATTCTCGTCAGCGCCCTGGCCCTGTCTGATGCGCGCCTGTACGAAGCAGCTGCCGCGCTCGGCACGTCGACGCGACGCAAGTTCTTCACCATCACGCTACCGGGCGCGAAATACGGGCTCATCTCGGCAGCGCTGGTCTCGTTCACGCTCGTGATGACCGACTTCGGCATCCCGAAGGTGATCGGCGGCAACTTCAACATGCTGGCCACCGACGTCTTCAAGCTCGTCATCGGCCAGCAGGATTTCCAGCGCGGCGCCGTGGTCGGCCTCCTGCTGCTGACGCCGGCCGTGCTCACCTTCGGCATCGACTGGCTGGTACGCAGAAAGCTCACCGCGATGCTGACTGCGCGTGCTGTGCCTTACGCGCCGAAGACGGCGCGCGGCTTCGATGCCTTGATGCTCGCCTACGTGCTGATCGTGAGCGCGTTGATGCTGGCGATGCTCGGCATGGCCATCTTCGCCTCGTTCGCGACCTATTGGCCGTACAACCTGGCGCCGACCTGGAAGCACTACACGATGGGTCTCGTCGACGCCGAGGTCGGCAGCGCCTTCGTCAACAGCCTGAAACTGGCCGCCGGCACGGCCTTCTTCGGCACGACCCTCGTCTTCGTCGGCGCCTACATGCTCGAGAAAACGCGCGGCATGGACGCGCTCAGGCCGGTGGTGCGGCTGCTGGCGATGATGCCGATGGCGGTGCCCGGCCTGGTACTTGGCCTCGGCTACATCTTCTTCTTCAACGAGCCGGGCAATCCACTGCACGGCCTGTACGGCTCGATGGCGATCCTCATCATCTGCACGATCGTCCACTTCTACACGACCGGTCACCTCACGGCCGTGACCGCGCTGAAGTCGCTCGACGCCGAGTTCGAGGCGGTGAGTGCGTCGCTCAAGGTGCCGTTCTTCACGACGCTGCGCCGCGTCACGCTGCCGATCTGCACGCCGACGCTGGTCGACATCGCCCGCTACTTCTTCGTCAATGCGATGACGACGATCTCGGCCGTGGTCTTCCTCTACTCACCCGACACCAAGGTCGCTGCGATCGCCATCCTCAACCTCGACGAAGCCGGCGAGGCCGGCGCGGCTGCCGCCTGCGCCGTGCTCATCACCGCCGGCTCGACTGTCGTGACCCTGCTCTTCATGCTGGCCGGCGCCTGGATCGATCGGCGCACGCAGGCGTGGCGGCGCGGCACACGCTGAGGCGACACGTCGACAATCACGACAATGACAACGACCGGAGACGAATCCCGATGCCGCGCGATGCCATCCTCCTCACCCCCGGCCCGCTGACCACGACCGACCGCACCAAGCGCGCCATGCTGCGCGACTGGGGCTCGTGGGACACCTCGTTCATCGCCGTCACCACCGAGCTGCGTCGGCGCCTGCTCGAGATCGTCCACGGCCGAGGCACGCACGTCGTCGTGCCCCTGCAGGGCAGCGGCACGTTCTCGGTCGAAGCGGCGGTGGCCAGCGTCGTGCCGCGCGACGGCCACGTGCTGGTGCTCGACAACGGCGCCTACTGCAAGCGCCTGGGCAAGCTGGCGACGCTGATGGGCCGGCGCACGACGATCCTGCCGCACGCCGAAGACGCGCCGGTCTCGCCCACCGAGCTAGAGGCCGCCCTGCGTGCCGACGCGAGCATCACGCACGTCGGCTTCATCCACTGCGAAACCGGCACGGGCGTGATCAATCCGCTGCAAGCGGTGGCCGACATTTGCGCGCGTCATGGCAAAGGCCTGATCGTCGATGCGATGAGCTCGTTCGCGGCCCTGCCGATCGACGTTCGCGAAGTGAAGTTCGACGCCCTCGTCGCCGCCAGCGGCAAGTGCCTCGAAGGCGTGCCGGGCATGGGCTTCGTCTTCGTCCGCCAGGAGGTCATCGATCGCGCCGCCGGCAATTCGCACTCGCTGGCAATGGATCTGCACGACCAGCACGTCTATATGGAAAAGACGGGCCAATGGCGCTTCACGCCGCCGACCCACGTCGTCGCCGCGCTCGCCGAGGCGATGCGCCAGTTCGCCGAGGAGGGCGGCCAGCCGGCGCGCCTGGCCCGCTACACCGCCAACTGCGAGACGCTGGTGACTGGCATGAAGGCGCTCGGCTTTCTGCCGTTCCTGAAACCGGAGCTCCAGGCGCCGATCATCCTCACCTTCCACGCACCGGCCGACCCGCGCTACGAGTTCAAGGCCTTCTACGAGGCCGTGAAGGCGCGCGGCTTCATCCTCTATCCCGGCAAGCTCACCCAGCTCGAGACCTTCCGCGTGGGCTGCATCGGCGCCATCGGCCCGAGTCAAATGAAGCAGGCGGTGGCTGCCGTCGCCGAGGCGATGCGCGAACTGGGGCTTTCGAGCGGCGCGCCGACCCTGCGCTGACGCGAGCGCGGAGAATGTCGCCATGACCACGCCCACCCCCGAACATCCCGCGCTCACCGCCGTCCGCAAGAGCGGCAGCGGCAAGGTCAAGGTCGCCGTCAGCGACATCGATGGCGTGCTGCGCGGCAAGTACCTGCACATCGACAAGTTCCTCGGCGCTGCCGAACCGGCGCCGGCGGGCGGCTTCGGCTTCTGCGACGTCGTGTTCGGCTGGGACATGACCGACACGACCTACGACAACACCACGCACACCGGCTGGCAGCACGGCTTTCCCGATGCGCTGGCGCGGCTCGACCTGGCAACGCAGCGCACCGTGCCGTGGGACGGCAATGTGCCGTTCTTCCTTGGCGAATTCGTCACGCCTGATGGTGCCCCGTCGCCGATCTGCCCGCGCCAGACCTTGAAGCGCGTCCTCAAGCGGGCCGAGAAGATGGGTTTTTCGGCGATGTGCGGCATGGAATTCGAGTGGTTCAACTTCCTCGAGACGCCGCAGAGCTGGGACGCCAAGCAGGGCGTCGGGCCGACGCCGATCACGCCGGGCATGTTCGGCTATTCGCTCTTGCGCATGAACCGCAACCGCGAGTTCGCGAACACGCTCATGGACGAAATGGCAGCCTTCGGCGTGCCCATCGAAGCCCTGCACACCGAGACCGGCCCCGGCGTCTACGAGGTGGCGATCGCCTTCGGCGAGGCGCTCGAGCAGGCCGATCGCGCCATCCTCTTCAAGACCGGCGCCAAGGAGATCGGCGCGCGCTTCGGAATCATGCCGAGCTTCATGGCGAAGTGGAGCGCCGCCTACCCCGGCTGCAGCGGCCACATCCACCAGAGCCTGAAGGAAGGCCCCGACGGCAAGACCAATCTCTTCTATGACGCCAGTTCGCCGCGCAAGATGAGCGCGTTGTTCGAGAGCTACGTCGCCGGCCAGGTTGCCTGCCTGATGGAATTCGCGCCAATGTTCTGGCCCACCATCAACAGCTACAAGCGGCTGGTCGAAGGCTTCTGGGCACCCGTCAAGCCCACCTGGGGCATCGACAACCGCACCGCGAGCTTTCGCGTCCTCGCCGGCAGCCCGAAGGCGACGCGCCTCGAGACGCGCTGCCCGGGTGCCGACGTCAATCCGTACATCGCGATGGCGGCGGTGATCGCCGCCGGACTCGAGGGCATCGAGAAGGGATGGAAGCTGACGGCGCCGCCGATCACCGGCACGAACGCTGGCGGCGAGCACGTGCCGCGCGCGCCGCGCACGCTGATAGAAACGACGCGCATCTTTCAGCAGTCGCGCGTGGCTCGCGACTGGCTCGGCGACGATTTCGTCGACCACTTCGCGGCGACCCGGGATTGGGAATGGCGGCAGTGGCTCGACGGCGTCACCGATTGGGAATTGAAGCGGTACTTCGAGATCATCTGACGATGCTGAATCTCGGGGCGCTTCGGGATCGGGCCGGCGGGGCGCTCTGCTCCGCTCATGTCCCCCGATCCGCGGCGTGGCCGCCACGGATTTCCTCCTTTACTTCGCTCCGCAGAACGCCCCACCGTCCCGATCCGCCGCCGCCGCGTCTGGCCGACCGAAGAGCGGCGCCACGAGCCAAGGGCATGGGGTGGCCGATGGAGCGAAGTAAAGGAGGAGATCTGCGGCGGCGCCGCGGATCGGGGGACATGAGCGCAATCGGCCACCCCGTGCCCTTGGCTCGCCACGGTCGCCTCCTCGCCTTGGTCGCCTCGGCGCTGATACTGCTGGCCGGCGCTCCGGCCCACGCCGTGACTGTTCGCATCGCCACGGCGTTCGATCCGCAGACCATGGATCCGCACGCGCTCGCCTTGCTTTATCACGCTCGCATCGCCTATCAGATCTACGACTCCTTGGTCGGTCGCGACGAGCAGTTCAGGCTCGAGCCGTCGCTCGCGGTGTCGTGGAGCCAGGTTGACACGAAGACCTGGCGCTTCAAGATCCGCCAGGGCGTCGTCTTTCACGACGGCACGCCGTTCACCGTCGACGATGCCGTGTTCTCCATCAAGCGGGCGATGACGGCGCCGTCGCAGCGCGCGTTCCAGCTTCGTGGCGTCGTCGGTGCGACGAAGGTCGACGAGCAGACGCTCGACATCGACCTGGAAGCGCCCGATGCGGTGCTGCCAGAGAAGCTTTTCAACCTGCCGATGATGAGCAAGGCCTGGTCGCAATCGCACAAGGTCGAGATCGCGCAGGACTTCAACGGCAAGCAGGAAACCTTCGCTGTGCGCCACGCCAACGGCACCGGGCCCTACATGCTCGAACGCTACGAGCCTGACATCCGCACCGTGCTGAAGAAGAACCCGCGCTGGTGGGGCTGGAGCGACAAGCGCTCGGGCAACGTCGACGAGGTCGACTGGCTGGCGATCCGCTCCGACGCGACCCGGCTGGCGGCGCTCATCTCCGGCGAGGTCGACATGGTGCTCGACCCGCCGATTCCCGACGTCGCCCGGCTGCAGAGCGAGAAGGCGCTGACGATCCTGCAGAGCGAGGATCTCGGCGAGCAGTACCTGGTCTTCGACATGGCCCGCGACGAACTCGAAGGCTCCGACGTCAAGGGCCGCAATCCGTTCAAGGATCTGCGTGTGCGCCAGGCGGTGCATCACGCGATCAACGTCGAGCTGATCGCGAAGAAAGTGCTGCGCGGCCTGGGGGTGCCGACCGGCGCATACCTGTCGAAGCGGGTCGACGGCTCGCCCGCCGATCTCGACCACCGTCTCGCATTCGACCCGGCGAAGGCGAGGGCACTCCTTGCGGAGGCCGGCTATCCGAACGGCTTTTCGGTGACGCTCGATTGCGTCAATGTCGCCTGGCGCGAAGCCGTCTGCCAGGCGATGACGGCGATGCTCACGCAAGTCGGCATCCGCGCCTCGCTGAATTCCATGCCCACGAACCAGTTCTTCCCCAAGCTCAGCAGCGCGACGACGAGCCTGGCCGAATTCGGCTGGACGCCGACGCTCGACCCCTGGGGCTCGCTCAACGCGCTCTTCCACACGCGGGACCCCGGCGGGCCGGGCACCTTCAATGCCGGTCGCTACAGCAATCCGAAGGTCGACGCGCTGATCGACGCCGTGCGCATCGAGCCCGACCTGGTGCGGCGCCGGGCGATGGTGGCGACGGTGCTGCGCATCGTCGCCGAAGACATCCCGTCGATGCCGCTCTACCGCCGCACGCTCAGCTGGGCATTGACGAAAAAGCTCCACGCGGTGCAGTGGCCGAACGATGCGCCCGAGCTGCGCTGGCTGCGTCTGCAATGAAGATCATCCGCTTCCCACGACCTCATCGATCCGCGCCATGACCCTCACCCGTTTCTCGTTTCCCACGACCATCCACTTCGGTCCGGGCGCCAGCGGGCTGGCCGGAGCGCATCTCGCCGGGCGCGGCCTGCATCGCCCGCTGATCGTCACCGACAAGGGTTTGGCGGCGCTGCCGCTGCTCGCGGCGTTCGAAGCGAGCCTGAAGGCCGCCGGACTGCAGCCGGCGATCTATGCCGGCGTGTTCGGCAACCCGACCACCAGCCAGGTGATGAACGGAGCGGCGGCCTATCGCGGCCACGGCGCCGACTGCGTCGTCGGCATCGGCGGCGGCGCGGCCCTCGACGTCGCCAAGGTGGTCGGCCTGATGGCGACGCACCCGGGCGACATCATCGAATACGTCTGGGACCATCCGCAGGTGCGCACCATCGGCGAGGCGCTGCCGTATTTCATTGCTTTGCCGACGACCTCGGGCACCGGCAGCGAAGTCGGCCGCAGCAGCGTCATCAGCGAGGAAGACACGCACGTCAAGCGCGTCGTCTTCTCGCCGCGCGTCCTGGCCCAGGTCGTCTTCGCAGACCCGGCGCTGACGCTCGGCCTGCCGCCGGCGATCACCGCTGCCACCGGCATGGACGCGCTGACGCACAACGTCGAGAGCTACCTGTCGCCGGCCTATCACCCGCTCTGCGACGGCATCGCGCTCGAAGGCACGCGGCTGGCGGCTCGCTCGCTGGCGAAGTCGGTGCAGGAGCCGTCGAACATCGACGCCCGTGCCGACATGATGATGAGCTCGATGATGGGCGCCATCGCCTTCCAGAAGGACCTCGGCGCCGTGCATTCGTGCGCCCATGCGCTCGGCACCGTCTGCGACATGCACCACGGCCTTGCCAACGCCTTAATGATCGACACCGTGCTGGCGTGGAATGCGCAAGCGGTGCCGGCCAAGTTCGACGAGCTCGCGCATGCGGTCGGCGTGAGCGGCGGTGCCGCGGAGTTCCTGCGCTGGCTGAAGGCGCTGAAGCAGACAATCGGCATCGCGCCGCGGCTGTCGGCCGCGGGCGTCAAGCGTGAATCGATTCCGAGGCTGGTCGAGATCGCGACGGCCGACATCTGCCACCGGACCAACCCGCGCCCGGTCGTCGCGGCCGATTTCGAGCGTCTCTTCGAGGAGGCGATGTGACTGGCACGAAAACCTCCGATGAGGAGCGTCTCAAGGTCGGCATCTCGGCCTGCTTCTTCCATGCCGATGACGCGCGGCCGATCTTCAAGGGCAAGACGCTGCAGTACCTGGAGCAGTCGATCGCGCACTGGGTGATGGCGAGCGGCGCGCTTGCCGTGATGATCCCCAGCCCCATCGGCGACACGCGAAAAGGCGACGCCACGCTCGAG
>JALYSL010000500.1 GCA_030854825.1 Pseudomonadota bacterium | reverse complement strand
CGAAGCCCGCCTGGAAGGCGGTGAACGGCTCGCCGAGCACCGACAGGATCTGCGTGTGATCGACGCCCGGAATCGCGGAGACCAGCCGCGTGCTCGCGCCGGTTTCGCTCAGTCGCTCTCGAGTTTCGCCGGCGCGCCCCGACAGCGTCGGGCCGCGTTCGGCTGCGGCGGTTCTCTCCAGTGCGCGCGCCTGCAGGACACGGATGGCGCTCGTCTGAAGGTCTGCGTTGGTGGCCGCTGAGCGCCTGAGCAGCAACTGCAGGGTGTCGTCTCCCAGTGCCGTCCACCGCGGCTCGAACGCGTGCGCCGGCCCCGCTTGGGCGGGGGCCGCCAGGCTATCGTCGCCGCCGTGCCAGTCGCGGTAGCTGGCAGGCGACGGGACCTGCGGTGCGACGAAGTCGGGGCCGACGCTCGCGCAGCCGGCGAGTGCCGTGGCCACGGCGGCCGAAGCCAAGGTCGAGGCGCTGAGCATCGAAGACCAGCAGCGGGAGATTGGGCGCGCGGAGACGGGCATGGGCATTCCTAGACGAGCCGATTGCGAAACAGCCACGCAGCGGCGGGCAGTGACACGGCGGCTATGGCCAGCAGCGGCAGGAAGTCGGGTAGCAGGAGTCGCAATCCCGCGCCTTCGAGATAGATGCGCCTGACCATGTCGATGCCGAAGCGCAGCGGGTTGGCGTACGTCGCGATCTGCAGGATCTCCGGCATGTTGCCCACCGGCGTGATCAGGCCCGACAACAGCATCATCGGCATCAGCACGACAAACGCGTACAGCATGCCTTGCTGCATGTTGGCCGAGAGCGCGCTGATGGACAGCCCCACGCCAACGCCCGCGATCAGGAAGGCCAGCAGCGCGACATACAGCGTCACGAGCGAACCTGTCATCGGGATGTGGAACCAGAAGCGCGTCACGAGCAGCACAAGCGTGCTTTGCAGCATGCCGATCAGGACCGGAGGAACGGCCTTGCCGACCATGATCTCGGCGGGCGAGAGCGGCGTGACGAGCAACTGATCGAACGTGCCTTGTTCGCGCTCGCGAGCGACAGACAGTGCCGTCAGCAGCAGCGTTTGAAGCATGCTCAGCGATGCCACGAGTGCCGGCATGAAGTTCCAGCGGGTCTCGAGGTTCGGGTTGAACCAGGAACGCGTCTCGACACGGACCGCGCCGACGCCGGCCGGGGCTTGCAGGTCGGCATTGAAGCGGTCGACGACGGCCTGCACGTAGCCACCGGCCGAGGCGGCGGTCGTCGAGTTGCGTCCGTCGAGGATCAGCTGCAATGGGGCGGCATCGCCGTCGAGGACGCGGCGTTCGAAGTCGGGCGGGATGCGAACCACCATCAGAGCCTTCTCGGTATTGACGACATCGCGGATCCCGGCTTCTGAAGCCAGCGTCGCGACTCGGCGGAAGAACCCGGTGCCGTCCAGATCCTGCAGCAGCCGGACCGAGGTCGAGCTCCTGCTTTCATCGAGAACGGCGTACGGGACGTTGCTCAGGTCAAAGGTGGCCACGTATCCGAAAATGAGGCTCTGCAGCAGCACCGGAACGACCAGGATCAGCCGGTTGGCGGGATCCGCGAGCACCGCCAGCAACTCCTTGCGGATCAGCGCTGCGACGCGCCAGGCCACTGCGGAAACGGACGCGATGTTCATGCGAGCTTCTTGCGCGTCGCCAGCCGTGCGGCGAGCAGGAAGACGGCCGCATAGGCGACCAGGTAGAGCATCTGCGGAACGACGATCTGCCAGACGTCGCCGGCCAGGAAAAGGGTCTTCAGCAGCCTCAGGAAATGCGTGGCCGGCAGCAGCTCGGCGATAGCGCGGACAACCACCGGCACGTTGCGCAGGTCGAACAGGAAGCCCGAGAGCATCAAGGCGGGCAGGAAGCTCGACAGCAGGGCGACCTGGCTCGCGAGGAACTGGTTCTTCGTCGTCGACGAGATGAGAAGGCCGATGCCGAGCGCGACCAGCAGGTAGAGCATTGCGGCCAGGACGATCAGCCACACGGAGCCCACCATCGGCACGACGAACAGCCAGCGCGCGGCGGCCAGGCACATCGCGAAGCCGATCACGCCGACCACGAAGTACGGCACGAGCTTGGCGAGCAGGATCTCCGTCGGCCGCACCGGCGTGACGAAGAGCGCCTCGAGCGTGCCGCGCTCCCATTCGCGCGCGACCACCAGCGACGTCAGGAACGCGCCCACGAGCGTCACGATGAGCACGATCAGGCCCGGCACGAGATACCACGAACTGTTGTTGGCGGCGTTGAACCAGAGCCGCGTTTGCAGCACGACGCCGTGCGTCGTGGTCGGTCCGCCGGCGCGATCGGCCGTGCGGATCGCGTCATGCGCGAGGGCGCCCCCGACGTAGCTTTCGATGATGCGCGCGGTCGCCGCGTCGGTCCCGTGCACGATCAGCTGGACCACGGCCTGGCCGGCGTGTTGCCGGGCCGCGAAATCGCTCGGGATCCGCAGGATGGCGGCCACGCGCTCGCTGGCCATCAACGCCTGCGCCTCGGTCATCGTCCGGGCCCGGATCGGGCGCAGGTAGGGCGAGAGCTGCAGCCCCGAGATGGCCTGAACCGCCTCAGGAGAGGCATCCTCCATGACGACGGCCACGGCGGCCTCCTTGACGTCGAGCGAGATCCCGTAACCGAAGAGAAGGATGAGGACGATGGGCAGCACCAGGCCGATTGCAACGTTGCTCCTGTCGCGCAGCAGCTGCCGGAATTCCTTGTGCGTCAAGGCCCACCAGCGCGAGAAGAAGGTGGTGTGCAGCGGGGCGGACGTTTCGCTCAAGCCACCTCCTTGTGCGCGCGTTCGCGGCGGCCCTTCTCGACGATGGCGATGAACGCCTGGTCCATGTCCCTGGCCTGGCCCGCGCTCCGGCGAACCGCGTCGGGCGTGCCGAGGGCGAGGATCTCGCCGGCGTCCAGGATCAAGATGCGGTCGCAATACTCCGCTTCTTCCATGAAGTGCGTCG
>JALYSL010000470.1 GCA_030854825.1 Pseudomonadota bacterium | reverse complement strand
GTTGGCGAGCGTGCGGTCGCCCGGCAGTTCGGCCGTGGCGGCATCGAACGCGGCGAGCTGCGCGGCCACCGGGCCCGCGCCCGGCCCGTCGCCATCCGCGTCGGCGAGGTGCGTCATCAGCGTGATCGCGTCGACCTGCGTCAGCCCGCTGAGCCGGAGCCACGCGCTGCGATACGCATCGGGCCGAAAGCCGAGCCGGTTCATGCCGCTGTTCATCTTCAGGAAGACGTGGTGCGGCCGCTCGGTCTTGTGTGCGGCGAGCATGTCGATCTGCGCCGAGCTGTGGACGACGTGCCAGAGCTTGAGCCGCGAGCACGCTTCGAGGTCGCGCGCATCGAAGCAGCCTTCGAGGAGAAGGATCGGCCCGCGCCAGCCGAGCTCGCGCAGGCGCTCCGCTTCGGCGATGTCGAGGAGGGCGAAGCCGTCGGCCCGGCTGAGCGCGGCAAAGACATTGGCGATGCCGTGACCGTAGGCATCGGCCTTGACGACCGCCCAGACCTTCGCGCCATCGGCGGCTCGGCGGGCGACGTCGAGATTGGCGGCGAGAGCACCCTGATGGACAAGCGCTTCGATCGGCCTCGGCATCCGCGAATTCTGCCAGCCACATCGCCGCTCGTCGTCCGGCGGCAAAGGTCAAAAAACCGCGTGCTATAAACCCCGCGCAAATGAAGACAAGTCGGTCGTCAGTGCCGACAGGCGCGCCGGGAAGCGAATGAAAAAAGGCTTCTACATCATCATGTCGGCGCAGTTCTTCAGCTCGCTGGCAGACAACGCATTGCTGGTCGCCGCGATCGAACTGCTTCGAACGAGCGGCGCGCCTTCGTGGCACGTTCCGGCGCTGACGCCGATGTTCGCGCTCTTCTACGTCATCCTCGCCCCGCTCGTGGGCGCCTTCGCCGACGCCGTGCCGAAGGGCAAGGTGATGCTGGTCTCGAACGCGATCAAGGTCGTCGGCTGCCTGTTGATGCTGTTCGGCACCAACCCGTTGCTGGCCTACGGCATCGTCGGCCTCGGAGCGGCGGCGTACTCGCCGGCGAAGTACGGGATCCTCACCGAGCTGCTGCCGAACTCGCAGCTCGTCAAGGCCAACGGCTGGATCGAGGGCCTGACGATCCTGTCAATCATCTTCGGCGTGCTCCTCGGCGGCCAGCTCCTCGGCCACGTCGTCTCGCAGCACCTGCTGGCCTTCGACATCCCGATCTTCGACACCGGCATCACGACCGCGCCAGAGGCCGCGATCGCGGTCATCGTCGTGCTCTACATCATCGCCGCGCTCTTCAACCTGCGCATCCCGCGCACCGAAGCGCCGCTGCAGCCGATCTCGCACAGCGTCGGCGTGCTGGTGCGCGACTTCTCGAACTGCAATGCGCGCCTCTGGAACGACAAGCTCGGCCAGATCTCGCTCGCGACGACGACGCTCTTCTGGGGCGTCTCGGGCAACCTGCGCGTGATCGTCTTCGCCTGGGCCGCGGCCGCGCTCGGCTACTCGACGACGCAGGCCTCGTCGCTGGTCGGCGTGGTCGCCATCGGCACCGCGGCCGGCGCGATCGTCGCCTCGATGCGCATGCGCCTCGACCAGGCGACCAAGGTGATCCCGTACGGCATCGCGATGGGCGTGCTCGTCGTCGGCCTCAACGTCATCACCAACGTCTGGCTGGCGGCACCGTTCCTGATCGTGCTCGGCGCGATCGGCGGCTACCTGGTCGTGCCGATGAACGCGCTGCTCCAGCACCGCGGCGCCAACCTGATGGGCGCCGGCCGCTCGATCGCGGTCCAGAACTTCAACGAGCAGGCCTGCATCCTCGGCCTCGGCGCCTTCTACACCGGGATGACGCGCTACGGCCTCACGGCATTTACCGCGATCGCGTTGTTCGGGATCGTGATCGCCGCGATGATGTGGATGATCCGGCGCTGGCACGCGAAAAACTGCCTGCGCTACCGCGACGAGATCCAGCACCTGCTCGCCATCGCTCGCAGCGACAAGCATTGAGTCCCCCTTCCGCGCCGGCC
>JALYSL010000459.1 GCA_030854825.1 Pseudomonadota bacterium | reverse complement strand
GGCCGGCCGCGAAGGGAAGTTCATCACCAGCCGGCAGATTCGCGACCGGCTCGACCGCGAGCTGCAGTCGAACGTGGCGCTGAAGGTCAGCGACACCGATGAAGACGGCATCTTCGAGGTCTCCGGCCGCGGCGAATTGCACCTCACGATCCTGCTCGAGAACATGCGCCGCGAGGGCTACGAGCTGGCCGTCTCGAAGCCGCGGGTTGTCTTCCACGAAGTGAACGGCGAGCGCCAGGAGCCGATCGAGCAGGTCACCGCCGACGTCGAAGATCAGCACCAGGGCGCCGTGATGCAGGCCCTCGGCGAGCGCAAGGCCGAGCTGGTCAACATGGCGCCCGACGGCCGAGGCCGCGTACGCCTGGACTACAAGATTCCGGCGCGCGGCCTGATCGGCTTCCAGAACGAGTTCCTGAACCTGACGCGCGGCACTGGCCTCATCAGCAACATCTTCGACAGCTACGAGGCCTACAAGGGCGAGATCGAAGGCCGCAAGAACGGCGTGCTGATCAGCCAGGACGACGGCGAGGCGGTGACGTATTCGCTCGGCAAGCTCGACGATCGTGGCCGCATGTTCGTGAAGGCGGGCGATCCGCTCTACGAAGGCATGATCATCGGCATCCACAGTCGCGACAACGACCTCGTCGTCAACGCGGTGCGCGGCAAGCAGCTGACGAACTTCCGGGTCTCGGGCAAGGAAGACGCGATCAAGATCACGCCGCCGATCCAGCTCACGCTCGAGTACGCGGTGGAGTTCATCGCCGACGACGAGCTGGTCGAGATCACGCCGAAATCCATCCGCATCAGGAAGCGCCACCTCAAGGAGCACGAGCGGAAGAAAGCGGCGCGCGAGAGCTGAGCACGAGCGTCGTCGGCGGTTGGCCGGTTGCCGGCCGATGGCGTACAACGCAGCCATGCCCGATCGGGAACACCTCGACCTGCCGAGAGATCCGTCTCTTCACCGTGCGATGGCGCAAACCAGGCGTGCCGCGGGCGACGAGCTAGGCGCCCAAGCGCACCTGATCGCGGCGCAAACCCTCGAGGCGAACGCTGCCGGCAGCCCGGGCGATTCTCTGGGAGAGCTCTGCAAGGTCGCCACCGGGTATTTCATGCTGGGCGACCACGCGTCAGCCGAGCGCTGGTACGAGCTGGTGCTGGCGCTCGACCCGAACCTGGCCGTTCCGTACCAGAACCTCGCCGCGATTCATGCCGAACGAGGTGAGGTCGTCCAGGCGCAGACGTGTCGCGAGCGAGCCTACGGGATTCAGCGCGTCTTCATCGAGTCCGCGGGCGAGCCCGCACGTCGGCTGCTGATCCTGTGCGCCGGCCACGCCTCCGGCAACGTTCCGTTCGAGACGCTGCTGTCCGGCGGCGAAAGCTGCCGCATCAAGTACGTCATCGACTTCGCGGCGGAAGAGGAAGACGCGCAGCTTCCGCCGTTCGATCTGGTCTTCAACGCCATCGGCGAGCCCGACGTCGCGGCGTCAGTGGCCGAGCGCCTGGCTCGCTTCACCGCCCGATGCGAGCGACCGGTGCTCAACCTGCCGGCCGCCGTGAGCCGCACCAGTCGCCATCTGCTCGGGGCGCTATTGGCCGATCTCGACGACGTCGTCGTTGCGCCGTGCAGCCGCTACGACGGCCCTGTCGGCTCGAATGCCGAGTTGGCTGCGCGCCTGCTCGAAGCCGGGATCGATTGGCCCGTCCTGGCGCGCCCGGCAGCGAGCCACGGCGGCAAGGGGCTGGTTCGTTGCGAGACGATCGAAGCCTTGCAGAACGAACTGCGCGACATCGACGGCCCTCATTACCTGACGGGCTTTGTCGACTATCGGAACGCAGACCGTCGCTACCGGAAGTACCGCATCGTCTTCGTCGATCGCAAGCCGTTTGCCTATCACCTCGCCATTTCGTCGCACTGGATGGTTCACTACTTCTCTGCAGACATGGCGGAGCATCCGTGGAAGATCGAAGAGGAGAGGCGCTTCCTGGAAGACACCGGCGCGAGCCTGGGGAGTCGCGCGTTGGCGGCGGTGGCTGCGATTGGCGACCGGCTCGGCCTCGACTACGCGGGCGTCGATTTCACGCTATTCCCGGATGGCCGGGTGCTGGTGTTCGAAGCCAACGCGACCATGCTCGTGCACCGGGAGCGCAGCAGCGGCCCGCTCGCCCATCGCAACCCGCACGTGCAGCGCATCGTCGATGCTTTCGAAGATCTGCAAGCTCGTCGGCTCGCTGGCGGGCGAGGCTGACGGCGCCGCTCCAGCGTGCCGAGACGGCCCCTTGCCGCTCACGCGGCACAGCAGCGTCTCGAAGGCGTCGAAGATGCGCTGCACGTGCGGAATCTTGAAGGCCAGCACGCCGTCGGCGTCTTCCGGGTGCACAGGCATCACGGGGTTGGCCTCGAAGACAAGAATGCGGCCGTCGGCGAGGATCGAGAAATCGACGCCGGCGTAGTCGAGGTTCATCCTCGAGCCGATGGCAGTGATCGCGGCGAGGCCGGCGGCGCCCAGCACCTGTTCCGGGCTCTCGAGAAAGCGGCGCTCTTCCTCGAGCTTCCAGGCGTGGCCTTCCATGCCCGCCGTTGCATAGTGAACGAGCCAGTGCGGCGAGATCGCCAAGTGGTACGGGAAGGGCTCGCGATCGATGAAGATGACGCGATATTTCCGGTACCAGCCATCGGCCGAACGGAAGTCGCAGAACCGGGAGACATAGCAAGGACCGACGCGCTGCGACTCGATCCGCTCGAGGTCGCCGACGCTGGCGGCCCGCTGCAAGCCGGTGCCGCCGTGGGTCTCGACCGGCCGAACCAGCACCGGCAGAAGGTCGGCGATGCCGGCAAGCCAGGGGTCATCGGCCGCCAGACGCCACACCGCCGGAACGATGAGGCCTTCGATGCCCTCGAAGAGTGCCGGAATCTTCTCCCGCGACGTTCTGGCCACGGCCTCGGGTCGGTTGAGCACGGGCTGGTTGCACCCGGCAATGAAACGCGACGCCGGCAGGACGGCCGCGGCCGCCATGTCGGGATCGCCCATCCCATTGAAGACGATGTCGAACGGCGGCACGGCCGCACTTTGCTCTGGCGGCGCGAATTCGATCATCCAGTCGATGAGGCTGTTTCGCGTTCTCGAGAACAGGTGGCTCAGGTTGATGTTCCCCTGGCCCGCATCGAACAGGATCAGGACCGTTCGCAGCGCGGCCGGTGAGGTACGCAGGAACAGGCACTTTCTGCGGTAGGCCGCCTCGCGATGCACCCGTGCTTCTTCCGTGCGACCGGCTCTCAGAAGCACGGCCGACAGATTGACGTGCGCGTCGACGTACTCCGGCTCGATCGCCAGGGCAGAGCGAAACCAGGCTTCGGCCGTGTCGAGGCGTTGTCGCTCGACGTCGATCACGCCGAGATTGAAATGCGCTTCGGGGAAATTGGGCCGAAGCGAGATTGCATTCTCGAAGGACTCGATCGCGAGTGAATGTTGTCCTTGCTGGGTTGCCCCGACACCGAGACGAAAGAACGTGTCGGGCGACGGGACCCCCAGGGCAACAAGGCGGCCGAGAACGTGGCTGGCCTTGTCGGGCCGGTCGAGCGCCAGCCACACATCGCCCGCAAGATCGAGCGCGTCGAGGCAGCCGGGGTCGCGCCCGAGAATCTCGCCCAGCACCGCGGTCGTTTCCACCAGGTGCCCCTGGTCCTTCAACGCGCCGGCCAGGCTGATCGCGGCCAGCGTGGATTCTGGCGACAGGCGCAGCGCGTCGCGGTAGGAGTCGCTTGCCGCGGCGAGATCGCCCTTGCGCCGGTGAACGTGTCCAAGCGTGATTCGATAGGCCGGCGAAGCCGGTGCGATCCGGATCGCACCGGCGATGAGTCGCAGCGCCTCGTCGAAACGGTTCCTTTGCGATTCGAGGTTGCCGAGCATGTTCAACGCGACGGCGCAGGTCGGGTCGATGTCGAGGATGGCCTGGTATAGGCCGGCCGCTTCGTCCAGTCTTCCTTTCCCGTGGTGTGCCAGGGCGGCATCGAACGCCGCGGGGGTCGGGAGTGGCTGTCGAGCAAGAACAGGAGCCGCAAATTGCACGATGACCTCCGGAAGGTCACGGCATCTTCTGTTGCCGCCATTGCGGCGGCTTGCGGATAAGACGCGGAATCAATGCGTTGTTGACGAGCGCGAAATACGCGCGAAACACTACTTCACATAGCGACCTCAGCGCCGCTTTTCCGGGCCGTCTAGATCATTTCGGCGTTGATCGCAGCGAGCATGGCGGCGCCGGGACAAAGCTCGGCGACGCCGAGCCGGTTCAGCGGCGTGTCGATCGTGTGCAGGTGCTCGTGCAGATCTTCCGCAGCGGCGTTCACGTAGAGAAGCCCGGTCAGTATTTCGCCGCGCGCCTCGTGCGCGGCGATGTGGCTCATCGCCGCCAGCCGGTCGCCGGCGTCGTATCCAGCGGCGAGCTTGCGCAGGCGCAGGACGCTGCCGTCGTGCTGCGTCACCTCGATCACTTCGCCTGGAGCATAGGCCGCGGTGACCGGGTCGCGGCGCGGCATGAAGTCGAGCCGGTTCACCGCCTCGTTGTGCTCGCGCACGTAGTCGTAGCTCTTGGTACTTCCGGCGTGGTTGTTGAACGCGACACACGGACTGATGATGTCGAGCAGGGCGGCGCCGCGATGGCGCAACGCGCCCTTGATCAGTGGCACGAGCTGCTCCTTGTCGCCGGAGAAGCCGCGCGCGACGTAGCTCGCGCCGAGCTGGAGCGCGACCTGGACGAGGTCGATCGCGGTGTCGCTGTTGATCGCGCCCTTCTTGCTCTTGCTGCCCTGGTCGGCGGTGGCCGAGAACTGGCCCTTGGTCAGGCCGTAGACGCCGTTGTTCTCGACGATGT
>JALYSL010000056.1 GCA_030854825.1 Pseudomonadota bacterium | reverse complement strand
CGCCGCGCTGCCGGCCGAGCAGCGCGCCTGGTACGTCGACGGCGGCGTCAAGGCGAAAACGGTGCTCAGGAAGCTCGACCACCCGCACGCGCACCGGTCGGCGGTGCAGAAGGTCGCGCGAGATCCGCGCCTGGTCGCGCTCGTCGAGCAGATCCTCGGCCGCGGCGTTTCGGTCTACTTCAGCCAGATCTTCTTCAAGGCGCCCGAAGGCGGCGGCCCGAAGCCGGCGCACCAGGACAACTTCTACTTCGGCCCGACCGACATCGAAGGAATCGTCACCGCCTGGATCGCGCTCGACGACGCGACGCTCGAGAACGGCTGCCTCTACTTCGGCGACGGCACGAATCTCGGGCCGGTCTACGCGCATTTCGCGCCCGACGGCGAGCCATTCAACCTGCAGCTGGCGGCCACGGTGCTCGACAAGCAGCCGATGGCGCCGGCGCCGGTGCGCAAAGGCGGCGTCAGCTTTCATCACGGCAACACATTCCATCAATCGGGCTCAAACCTCAGCCCGCGCTGGCGCCGTGCCTGCGCCCTGCACTACGTTCGCAACGACGTCGAGTTCGCGACGCCCGCGCTGCCCTACGACACGGACCTGAAGCTCAAGGTCTCGTGATCCGCATTTCCACCTCACGCTCGGAGACAACATGACATCACTTCGTCCCATCGTTCGCGGCCTGTTCTTCGGCGGCCTGCTCGCGGCGAGCGCCTGCGGCGCCTTCGCGCAATGGAAGCCGACGCGGCCGATCAATCTCATCGTCCCGTGGGCGGCGGGCGGCTCGACCGACCAGGTGACGCGCGTCACCGCTGCCGAAATGGAAAAGGCGCTCGGCCAGACCATCGTCATCGTCAACCAGCCCGGCGCCTCGGGTGCCATCGGCACGCGCAGCGCGCTCGAAGCGCAGAAAGACGGCTACACCTGGACGGCCGGCGCAGCTCAGGACCTCGGCACCTACGAGACGCTCGGCTCGCTGAAGACGCGCCTTTCGGACTGGCACCTTTTTCTCACCGTCGCCAACATCCAGGTGATCGGCGTCAACCCGAACACGCCCTACCAGAACGCCAGGCAGCTGCTCGACGCGATGAAGGCGCAGCCGGGCAAGATCTCGGTGGCCACGGCCGGCGTCACCTCGGCGGGGCACAACGCGATGGACCTGATCTCGAAGGCGACCGGCGTCAAGTACAAGGACGTGAGCTACGACGGCGGCAACCCGGCCGTCGTCGCGGCGGTGGCCGGCGAAGCCGACCTGACGACACAACTCGCCGTCGAGCAGGCCGACATGATCCGCGGCAAGCGATTGCGCCCGCTGGCGACGGTGAGCGACAAGCCACTCGAGCTCGAAGGCTACGGCACGATCCCGCCTTTATCCAACACGATTCCCGGCTTCTCGGCGCCGGCCAACTACTTCGGCATCTTCATCCCGAACGGCGTGCCCGATGAAGTCATCAAAACGGTCGAGAGGATCTGGGCCGACAACATCTCGAAGAGCGAAGCGCTGAAGAAATACGCGGCCAGCCGCGGCGCCCTGTTCGCGCCGTCGTACGGCGAGGCAGCGCAAAAGGCCGTCTACCCGGCCGTGCAGGCCAATGCCTGGATGCTGTTCGAAAACGGCAAGGCCAAGGTCTCGCCCGATACGGTCGGCATCGCCAAGCCATGAGCCGCCGGGCCGTTCGCGAGGAGAATCACGGAGCGCGCAGCGCGAAGTGACTTCGATGCGCGCGCTCACGTGAATCACGACGCCGACACCGAGCTCTCGGCCGACGAGAGGCGCCTCGCGGCTCGCTCGGAGCTGAAGCAGTCGCTCGGCTGGGCCGTGCTCGGCGGCGCGATCCTGATCGCCTCGCTGCGCATGGATCGGCTCGAGAGCCAGAGCATCAATCCGTACACGGTGCCGGGGCTGTTGCCGGCGCTGCTCGGCATGGTGATGCTGCTGCTCGCCGCCCTGCTGGCGCTGCGCAGCTGGCGCCGTGGCGCGCTCGCGGCCGATGCCTCAAAGGCACCGGCGTTCGATGCCGCGATCGCCCGTCGCATCGCGCTCGTCGTTGCGCTCTGCGCGACCTTCGGCCTCGGGCTCGTCGGTCACGGCTTGCCGTTCTGGCTGGCCGCGGCGCTGTTCGTCAGCGTCGCCATCGTCAGTCTGCAGCAACCGTTGCGCCGCGCCGCCGGGCGCACGCTCGGCCTGCGCGATGTCGCCATCGCCATCGCCATCGGCCTGGGTGCCGGCGGCGCGATCACGCTGGTCTTCCAGCAGATCTTCCTCGTTCGCCTGCCCTGAACGACTGACGACAATGCTCGCCGGTCTCGCCGATCTCGGCCATGCCTATCTCGGCTTTCTCAACCTCACGTCGATCGTCTACGGGCTGGGCGGTGCGTTCATCGGCATCATCGTCGGCTGCCTGCCGGGCCTGTCGGCGACGCTCTGCATCGCCCTGCTGACGACCTTGACGATCAAGCTGCCGGCCAACGACGCCATCCTCATCCTGATCTGCTCGTACGTCGGCGCCCTCTACGGCGGCTCGCGCACCGCCATCCTGCTCAACATTCCGGGCACCGCCGCCAACGCCGCTTCGTGCGCCGACGGCTACGCGCTGGCGCAGCGCGGCGAGGCCGGTCGTGCCATCGGCATCGCCACCTCGGGCGCCTTCATGGGCACGCTGTTCGGCGTGCTCTGCCTCGCTGCGTTCACGCCGGCGCTCGCCGAGGTCGCGCTCTCGTTCGGCGCCTACGAGTTCTTCTGGCTCGCGCTCTTCGGCGTGGCGATGTCGGGAACCATCGTCGGCAACGACCCGCTGAAGGGCTGGCTGATGGGCGCGCTCGGCCTCTTCGTGGC
>JALYSL010000455.1 GCA_030854825.1 Pseudomonadota bacterium | reverse complement strand
GGTCTCGACGCTGCCGAACCAGCGTGGCCATCTGCCGGCACCAGTCGCCAACCGCCTGTGCATCGACGCCGCGGCCCTGGTCGGTGACCAGGCTCGAGCCGACCTTGACGACGATTCGCTTCGCTTCGAGCAGTGCGTCGTTCATCGCAAGGCGTCGGCGGCGCCCTCGCTGGCCGCAGACGCATCGAAACGCGGGTCGACTTCGACCGGCGCCGGCCTGACGCTGGCGGCCACGTGCTCGTAGATCGCGCGAATGAGCGGCTCGCAACCCTCACGCGTCAGAGCCGAGATCGCGAAGACCGGCCCTTTCCATTTCAAGCGCTTGACGAACGAACGGATGCGTTCGGCACGCTCGTCGACCGGGATCATGTCGAACTTGTTGAGCACTAGCCAGCGCGGCTTGGCGGCCAGTTCGGGGTCGTACTTCTCCAACTCCCGGACGATGCCTCGAACCTGAGCGACCGGATCGATCTCGGGATCGAAAGGCGCGAAGTCGACGAGGTGCAGCAGCAGACGCGTCCGTTGCAGATGACGCAAGAACAGGTGGCCCAGCCCCGCACCTTCCGCCGCGCCCTCGATCAGTCCCGGAATGTCGGCGACGACGAAACTCTGCTCGAGGCCGACCCGGACGACGCCGAGGTTGGGATGCAGCGTTGTGAACGGATAGTCGGCGATCTTCGGCCGGGCGTTCGAGATCGCCGCGATCAGCGTCGACTTGCCGGCGTTCGGCATGCCGAGCAGGCCGACGTCGGCGAGGACTCGCAACTCCAGCTTCAGCTTGCGATGCTCGCCTGGCCAGCCCGGCGTCTTTTGCCGAGGCGCCCGGTTCGTGCTGCTCTTGAAGTGCAGGTTGCCGAAGCCACCGTCGCCACCTTTGACGATGATGATCTTCTCGCCAGGTTCGAGAAGCTCGGCGAGACGCTCGCCGGTCTCGGCGTCGGCAATGATGGTTCCGACCGGCATGCGCAGCACGATGTCATCGGCGGCGGCCCCGTATTGGTCGGAACCACGCCCGTTCTCGCCACGCCTGGCCTCGTGCCGTCGCGCATAGCGGAAGTCGATCAGGGTGTTGAGATTGACGTCGCCGACGGCGTAGACGCTGCCGCCGCGGCCGCCGTCGCCCCCGTTCGGGCCGCCGAAAGGGATGAACTTCTCGCGGCGAAAGCTCATGCAGCCGTTGCCGCCGTCGCCGGCGACGACCTCGATCGTCGCTTCGTCGACGAATTTCATGGGCCGCGGTCGGCGCCCCGCGACGGATGCCGGTCGCCGCGGCGCGGCCGCAGCACCGACCAGATGCCGAGAGCAATCAGGACGACCGGCCACCACTGCTGCATCCAGCCCCAATGGAGATAGCCGAAATTGTTGGCCAGCAACAGGGCGCCGGCGATGATCAGTATGGTGCCGCTCCAGCTCATGCGAATCTCGCTTCGTCGCGATGGCGACGCTCAAATCTTACGTGCAGCGCGAAAATGAAAAAGCCCCGGCGGGCCGAGGCTTTCGTCTGACGGCAAAAGCCGGTCCGGTCAGCCTGTCTTGACCTCGACGGTCTGGCGATTGCGCGGACCTTTGACTGCGTAGCTGACCTGACCATCGACAAGCGCGAACAAGGTGTGGTCACGTCCGATGCCGACGTTGGGACCGGCGTGAAACTTGGTTCCACGCTGCCGCACGATGATCGAGCCGGCCGGTATCGTCTGGCCACCGAAGACCTTGACGCCGAGCATCTTGGGTTGCGAATCGCGGCCGTTTCGCGTCGAGCCGCCGCCTTTTTTCTGTGCCATGAATGACTCCTAGCCGCAACGCCGCGTCAGGCAGCGTTGACTGCGGTGATGCGGATCTCGGTAAACGATTGGCGGTGGCCCTGGCGCCTCTGATAGTGCTTGCGCCGACGCATCTTGAAGATGCGAACCTTGTCGTGGCGCCCGTGCGAGACGACGCTGGCAACGACACTGGCGCCGGCAATGAGTGGCACTCCTGTGGTCAACTCGGCACCGGCACCGATCGCCAGGACCTGATCGAGCCGAACTTCCTGGCCGACATCAGCCGTGAGCCGCTCGACCTTGAGGGTTTCGCCGGCGACGACCTTGTATTGTTTGCCGCCGGTTTTGATGACCGCGTACATGCCTTGATCCTGCCGCTCTATAGAAAAGCCTGCGACTATACCATGGCGGGTCAAGCGAGGAGCGCCGGACGGCGCCAAAAAGCTCGGTGGGTCGGGTGCAGCCTTCGCTGCGCAAGTCGTGTCGTCCGGGCTCTTCCTATAATGACCGACCCGCTCTCACACTCCGTGTCCGCTTCGCTTTCGCCCATCGCTGCGCCTCCTTCCAGCGCGCTTTCGCTGGTCGCCGACGACATGCACCAGGTCGACGCGGTGATCCGCCGTCGCCTTTCCTCCGACGTCGCGCTCATCGACCAGATCGCCACCTACATCATCAGTGCCGGTGGCAAGCGAATCCGGCCGATGTTGGTGCTGCTGTTTTCGGGCGCGCTCGACTTTGCCGGCCGCGAGCGGTTCGAGCTCGCGGCGACGGTCGAATTCATTCACACGGCCACGCTGCTTCACGACGATGTTGTCGACGAATCGTCGCTTCGCCGCGGCCGGCGCACCGCCAATGCGTTGTTCGGCAATGCCGCCAGCGTTCTGGTGGGCGACTTCGTCTATTCCCGCGCGTTCCAGATGATGGTTTCGTCGGGTCGCATGCGCGTTCTCGAAGTGCTCGCCGACGCGACCAACGTCATCGCTGAAGGCGAGGTGCTGCAACTGATGAACATGCACGATCCCGACCTGAGCGTCGACGACTACTTGCGAGTCATCCGCTTCAAGACCGCCAAGCTGTTCGAGGCGAGCGCCCGGCTCGGTGCGGTACTGGCAGAAGCCGACGCGGCGACCGAAGAAGCCTGTGCCGCTTACGGCCGTTCGCTCGGCACGGCGTTTCAGCTGGTCGACGATCTGCTCGACTACGAAGGCGCGACTTCGCAACTGGGAAAGAACGTCGGCGAGGATCTGCGGGAAGGCAAGCCGACGCTGCCGCTCCTGATCGCCATGGAACGCGGCACTCCGGCGCAACGCGCACTCGTGCGCGGCGCGATCGAGCATGGCGAGGTGGCGCGGCTGGCCGAGGTGGTGGAGATCGTGCGCGCGACCGGGTCGCTGTCCGCAACCCGAGACGCTGCCCGTGCCGAAGCGGACAAGGCCTGCAAGACGTTGGAGCTGCTGCCGCCATCGACGTATCGAGAGGCTCTGCTAGACTTGTCGGTTCGATCCGTCGAGCGCTCTTTTTGACGCGCTGCCACGGGCCGATGCAGTGCCGATCGAGACGATCCGGCACCACGACATCGGGGTGTAGCTTAGCCTGGTAGAGCGCTACGTTCGGGACGTAGAGGCCGGAGGTTCGAATCCTCTCACCCCGACCATCGAATTTTCACCGGGTCGCAGGATCTGGCGCCAGCGCATCCGGCGTTCGTGGACGGGCGTACACAGCGGCGTGAATTCTTGACGGCTCCGCGCGAAGCCAGCGTTTACAGCCCTGGACGAATCGGCGATGATCGTCTGTTACCTCAAGGATTGAACGAGCGCGCCCAGGTTGGATACCCTTGCCGAAGCCCCGCATTCAGCACTCTCTGGCGTCGCGAGGGTGCTGGTCCACGCGGGCAAGCTCAACGGCAAGACGGCCGAAGAGCTGGTTCGCAGCTCGCGCGACAAGCGCACCAGCTTCGTCGGCTCGGTCATCGCGACCGGGGCGGTTTCGCCGGCCGATCTTGCGCATACCCTGGCCGCCGCTCTTGCCCTGCCGCTCCTCGACCTCAACGCGGTCGATGCTCAAAAGCTGCCGAAAAACGTCATCGACAGCAAGCTCGCGGCGCAGTATCAGATCATCGTTCTCGGAAAGCGCGGCAATCGCATCTTCATCGGCGGTGCTGATCCGACCGACCAGGAAGCGGCCGAGCGGATCAAATTCGCCACCCAGCTCTCGCCGGAGTGGGTCGTCGTCGAGCACGACAAGCTCTCGAAGCTGCTCGAGGCAACCGGCTCCAGCGCGACCGAAACGATGGAGGCGCTCGCCTCGGGCGACTTCGAATTCGATGTCACCGACGACGTCACGACGCAGACCGACACACACGAGGTCACGAGCGAAGTCGAGGACGCGCCGGTCGTCCGGTTCCTGCAGAAGATGTTGATCGACGCGATCAACCTACGCGCTTCCGATCTGCATTTCGAGCCTTACGAATACCACTACCGCGTTCGCTTTCGCGTCGACGGCGAATTGCGCGAGATCACCCAACCGCCGCTCGCGATCAAGGACAAGCTCTCCGCTCGCATCAAGGTCATCTCGCGTCTCGACATCGCCGAAAAGCGGGTGCCGCAAGACGGTCGCATGAAGCTGAAGTTCGGCAACAAGGCGATCGACTTTCGCGTCAGCACATTGCCCACGCTGTTCGGCGAGAAGATCGTCGTCCGGATTCTGGATCCGTCGAGCGCCAAAGTCGGCATCGAAGCGCTGGGCTACGAAAAGATCGAAAAAGATCGCCTGATGAAGGCGATCCAGCGGCCTTACGGGATGGTGCTCGTCACCGGGCCCACCGGCAGCGGCAAGACGGTGTCGCTCTACACTTGCCTCAACATCCTGAACCAGCCGGGCGTCAACATCGCGACCGTCGAAGATCCGGCGGAAATCAACCTGCCCGGCGTCAATCAGGTCAACGTCAACGACCGTGCAGGCCTGACCTTCTCCGTCGCACTGAAATCGTTCCTGCGCCAGGATCCCGACATCATCATGGTCGGCGAGATTCGCGATCTCGCGACCGCCGACATCGCGATCAAAGCGGCGCAAACCGGCCACATAGTGATGTCGACGCTGCACACCAACGACGCACCGACAACGCTGACCCGGCTCGCGAACATGGGCGTCGCGGCCTTCAATATTGCCGCGAGCGTGTTGCTCATCACGGCGCAACGGCTGGCGCGCAAGCTCTGCGAGAACTGCAAGGCGCCGGCCGACTATCCTCGCGAAGCGATGCTGAAGGCCGGCTTCAAGCCGGAGGATCTCGACGGCAACTGGAAGCCGTTTCGGGCGGTCGGATGTTCGATGTGCAACAACGGTTACAAGGGACGGGTCGGCATTTACCAGGTCATGCCCATTTCCGAAGAGATTCAGAAGATCATCCTGGGCTCGGGGATGTCGATGGACATTGCGGCTCAAGCACAGCGTGAAGGAGTTCGCGACCTGCGCCAATCCGGGCTGCTCAAGGTGCGCTCCGGCATGACGACACTCGAAGAGGTGATCTCGGTCACCAACGAGTAGCGGCGACAAATCGAAAGGCGGGATCGGTCCTCCGAAACGACATGGCAACGGCACTGGCTGCAAAGCAGCGAATCAAGGAACTTGTCTTCGAATGGGAAGGCAAGGACAAGAACGGCAAGGCCGTTCGTGGCGAGATGCGCGCGGGCGGCGAGGCTATGGTGAGCGCCAGCCTGCGCCGCCAGGGCGTGATGGTCAACAAGGTGAAGAAGCGCCGCACCAGCGGCGGCAAGGCGATCAAGCAGAAAGACATCGCCATCTTCACCCGCCAGCTCTCGACCATGATGCGCGCCGGCGTGCCTTTGATCCAGTCGTTCGACATCGTCGCCCGCGGCAGCACCAACGCGCGCATGACGCGCCTGCTCACCGACATCCGCTCCGACGTCGAGACCGGAACCAGCCTGTCAGTGGCGTTCCGAAAGTACCCGCTCTATTTCGACGGCCTCTACTGCAATCTGGTCGAAGCCGGCGAAGCCGGCGGTATTCTCGAAACGCTGCTCGATCGCCTCGCCGTCTATCAGGAAAAGACGATGGCGATCAAGAACAAGATCAAGTCGGCGCTGATCTACCCGGTCGCCGTGCTGGTCGTCGCGTTCGTCGTTCTGACCGTGATCATGATCTTCGTGATCCCCGCCTTCGAAGACGTTTTCAAGTCCTTCGGTGCCGACCTGCCCGCGCCGACCATGGTCGTGATCGCGTTGTCGAAAATCTTCACCTCCTACTGGTACCTGATCTTCGGGTTCATCTTCGGCGGCATCTATTTCTTCATGCAATCGTGGCGCCGCTCGGTCAAGATGCAGAAGTACATGGATCGCCTGCTTCTGCGGGTGCCGGTGTTCGGGTCGCTCGTCAACAAGTCGTCCATCGCCCGTTGGACGCGTACGCTGTCGACCATGTTCGCTGCCGGCGTTCCCCTCGTCGAAGCGCTCGATTCGGTGGGCGGCGCTTCGGGCAATGCGGTCTTCGCCGAGGCGACCGAGAAGATCCAGAAAGACGTCTCGACCGGCTCGTCGCTGACCAACTCGATGCAGTCGACCGGCGTGTTTCCCGTCATGGTGCTGCAGATGTGCGCCATCGGCGAGGAGTCCGGTTCGCTCGATGCCATGCTCGGCAAGGCGGCCGAGTTCTACGAGGACGAGGTCGACGAAGCGGTCAAGGGCCTGTCGAGCCTGATGGAACCCTTCATCATCGTCATCCTTGGCGTTCTCATCGGCGGCATCGTCATCTCGATGTACCTGCCGATCTTCAAGCTCGGCCAGGTGGTCTGAGTCAGGGATCCGTCAGCACGAGATGCCCCCTGCCGAGGTCCTGCTCTCGCCTTTTGTGCTGGCCATTTTCGGAATCTGCATCGGCAGTTTCCTGAACGTCGTCATCCACCGCCTACCGCTGATGCTGGAGCGCGGCTGGAAGCTGGAAAGTGCCGATCTGCTCGGCGTCACAA
>JALYSL010000430.1 GCA_030854825.1 Pseudomonadota bacterium | reverse complement strand
GTCGTCTACGACTCGATCGGCAAGGACACCTGGGAGAAATCGCTCGATTGCCTGCGCCCGTTCGGTCTGATGGCGAGCTTCGGCAATGCGTCGGGCGTCGTCCCGCCTTTCGCGGTCGGCTCGCTCGGGACGCGCGGCTCGCTCTACGTGACGCGGCAGACGCTCTTCACGCACGTCGCCACGCGCGAGGCGATGCAATCGATGTCGGACGACCTGTTCGCGGCCGTCACCAGCGGCCAGGTGAAGATCCACGTCGAGCAGCGCTACGCGCTCGCCGATGCAGTGCAGGCGCATCGCGACCTCGAGGCGCGCAAGACGATCGGCTCGAGCATCCTCATTCCTTGAAGGAGCCACCCATGCCGACGCTCTACGGTATCAAGGGGTCGGGATCGGCGGCAGTGGAAGCCGCGCTCGAGGTAGCGGGCCTCGCCTATCGGCAAGTCGAGGCGGCGTCGTGGAAGCCTTCGCCCGGGCTCGACGAACTGAAGTCGGTCAACCCGCTGGCGCAGATCCCGACGCTGGTGCTCGACGACGGCAGCGTTCTCACCGAGAGCGCGGCAATCCTCATTCATCTCGGCCTCGCCCATCCCTCGAGCGGCCTGCTGTCGGGCGACGCATCGCGGCGCGCGCAGCAGATTCGCGGCCTCGTCTACATCGGTGCCAATTGCTATGCCGGGATCGGCATCCTCGACTACCCGGACCGTTGGTATCCCGAGCCCGACGACGACGTCAAGTCGAAGATGCAGTCGCGTGGCAAGGCGCGCCTGCACGAGCTGTGGGAGACGTTCGCCGACCAGTTCCCGGCGCCTTCCTGGCTGTCGGGCGACCACCTCGGCGGGCTCGACATCCTCGCCGCCACGGTCTCGAAATGGAGCGGCGCGCGTCAGGCGCTGGCGGCGTCGCGACCCGAATTCAGCGCCTTGCTCGCCCGCATCGAGGCCGACCCGCGCATCGCCGCCGTGTGGGCGCGGCACTGGCCGCGTTGACCGCTGGGGCGCAGTCGACCCGCGCCGCACGATGGCGCATTGACGGCCGTCGCGCGCTCGCGCTGGATCCAATCCGCTCTGTCGAGGATGTGACGGCCGCGCAAACCCGGTAGCGTTGTAGCCTCGAGCAAGTCAGCCTCTTTCCAGGAAGTGGGCGATGGCTTCGTTGACGATCTCGGGATGGGTGATGGGGCCCATGTGCCCCAGTCCTTCGAACTCGATCACCTGCACCTGCGGCAGAGTACGGGTCAGGAGCCTCGCGACGCCGCGCGAGGACGCCGGAGAATCCTTCCCGATCATGCAGAGAGTCGGAACGTCCACCGCGGCGAACGCCTGAAGTGGCGCCTCCTCACCGAACAGTGCGTTCGCCCAGCCACCAACGTTGACGATCGAGCGGGCGATCGGCCCCTTGCGCGGCTCGGGCATGCGAGCCCATGCGCCCGGGCCCATCCAGTAGTCGATGAAGCACTCCGCCGCGAGCGCCGGATTTCCAGCATCGAGCGCCGCGGCTGCGCCAGCGACAGCGCCGCGAATGCCTTCGGCGTCGTTGGGCCGAGGCGGCGATTCGGCGTCGAGCAACGCGAACAGCGTCGGTTCGTACAAGGCCAGCGCGCGAATTCGATCAGGTCGCGCGAGCGCGGTCACGAGCGCAACAGCGGCGCCATAGGAATGCGCGACCAGCGCAAAGGGCTCGCCCGCGCTGGCAAAGACGGGCTCCTGGAGTGCGGCTTCGTCGCGAAGGGAGATCCGTCGATCGGTCGGCCACACTTGCCGGCACCGTACGAGTCTGCGGCCAGCACGCAAAAACGCGGTGCGAGGCGCTCCATCAATGCCCGCCATTGGCTCGAGCTGCTTGCGTTCGAGTGCAGGCATACCACGCCTGGGCCGGCACCGAGCTCGCGGAAGAAGGGGGCGGGAGGGTGCATGCGTAGCGGGGGTGGCGCCGACCGGCGTTCGAACGACTTACGGAAGGTTCTTTATCTCAGCACCGTCAGCTCAGTCCGCCGGAGCAACCTTCGAAAGCCGCTGTCGAAGGTGACGAGGTGATCGCCGTGTTCCTGCACAGCGGCGGCGAGCCAAACATCCGGAACGTCGTTCGGCTTGAGGGAGATGGACATGCATATCGTCTGCAGGCGCCGCCACTCCGTCCCGAGCGGCGGCATACGCGCAGCAGGCGCTGTCAGCAACTGGTCGATGAAGGCGAACGCACTTGACGGCGTGGCGGGCTGAAGAAAGATTTTCGGATGGATGACGAGTCGCACGAAGCTCGCGAGCACCATCGGGAACAGCAGGAGGTCGGCACCTTCGGCAATCGCGGCCACGAGCCATGCTCTGCCGGTGGCGTGCAGAGAATGGTCGGGCCGAGCCGCCGCAACCAGCACATTGACATCAGGTGTCATCGCTGTCGGCGGCGTCAAGCATCGAGCTGTTGCTGCGTGGATCGATACCCGCTACCAAGCCACCTTTGCCACGCATGGCGGGAAGCCGGAACGAGGGGGCTCGTTTGCTCGCGCGAGAGCTTGCCAGGCGCATGCGCAGCCCTTCTTCGACGACCCGGGTCAGCGTCGTGCGCTGCTGTGCCGCCAATGCCTTGGCATTGGCAATTAGGGTGTCGTTCAGGTCGAGCGTCGTCTTCATCCGGAAATCATACAGAAATATGGGTATCAGCGCGACCTTCTCACGCGCAGCAGCTCGTCGAGGATCAGCAGGCAGGCGCCGACCGTGATGGCGCTGTCGGCGACGTTGAACGACGGGAAGTACGAGCCGCGATAGTGGACCTGGATGAAGTCGATCACGTAGCCGTGCCAGATACGGTCGATCACGTTGCCGACTGCGCCGCCGAGGATGAGCGACAGGGCCCAGCCGAACAGGCGCTGGCCGCCATGGCGCGCCAGCAGCCAGACGATGAAGACCGCCGCGGCGGCGCCGAGGCCGATGAAGAACCAGCGCTGCCAGCCCGATCTGTCGGCGAGGAACGAGAACGCCGCGCCGGTGTTGTGGGCGCAGACGATGTCGAGGAATGCGTTGACGGGGTGCCCCTCGTTCAAGGCGAAGGTGCGCGAGATGACCGCCTTCGTCAGTTGGTCGACGAGGATGACGGCCAGCGCCACAGCGAGCCCGGGGCCGAGCGAAGTCGATTTTCTTGTCGCCATGTTCAGGCCACCCTGCGCGGTTCGCCGGCGCCGAACAGATTGCTCGTGCAGCGGCCGCAGATCGTCGGATGCGCGGCGTCGATGCCGACGTCCGTGCGGTAGTGCCAGCAGCGCTCGCACTTGGTCGCCCCGCTGACGGCGGCGTGCACGAAGAACTCGCTGGCGTCGGCGGTGTCGCCGGCCGACTCGACGTAGGCCGCCGAGGTGATGAGCACGAAGCGCAAGTCGTCGCCGAGCGTGGCCAGCTCGGCGAGCCGTTTCGGCGCCGCCTTGACGGTGACTTCGGCCTGCAACGAGGAGCCCAGCTTGCCCTCGGCGCGCAGCACCTCGATCTGCCGGTTCGATTCGGCGCGAACCTCGGCGATGCGCGCCCACCTCGCGAGCAGAGCTTCGTCGCGCCACGAGCGAACGTCGATGTAGGTCTCGGTGAAGATCGAGATCGAGCCCTTCGGGCCGAAAACCTGCCACGCTTCTTCTGCCGTGAAGC
>JALYSL010000416.1 GCA_030854825.1 Pseudomonadota bacterium | reverse complement strand
ACTTCACGTTGCCGGTCGTCTTCACGATGATCAGCAACCACTACGGCTTCGCCTACACGGCGAAATACAACTGGCTGGTACTGGTGGCGCTAATGCTTGCCGGTGCCCTGATCCGGGTGTCTTTCGTCCTGCGCCACAAGGCGCTCGCCGAGGGCCGGCCGGTGCCCTGGTGGTGGGCGATCGCCGGCACGGTCGTTGTCCTCGGCACCGTCGCCCTGCTGATGCCGGCGCCGCAACCGGCCGTCGCCAAGGCGGCGCCGCCACCCACCTTCGCCCAGGTGCAGACCGTCATCGCCCAACGTTGCCAGATGTGCCACAACGCCGCCTTCAACAACAAGGGCGTGCGGCTCGACACCGCGGACGAGATCGCCGCGCATGCACAGCAGATCTATCAGCAGGCCGTGGTCCTGAAGCTCATGCCGATGAACAACGCGACGCAGATCACCGATGCCGAGCGGGCGATGCTCGGTCGCTGGTTCGAGGCCGGCGCGCTGCGCTGAAATTCATCCGCGCTCGCACCGGGGCGGGATCAGGTCCGCGCGCGGCTTACTTTGTCGGCAGGTCGGGCTGGTCGCCGCAGCGTGGTGATGGATCGACGACGTTCTTGCAATGTTTGAATGCCTCGCGACGCAGGCCGCCGTGGGCCATGCGGTAGGGCTCGAAGCAGGCTTGGCTGTCGAGGTAGAGCTTGCGCAAGGCGGCGCACTCGCTCGTCGTCGGCTGCTGGCTGCCGCTCAAGGATCCCGCGGTCGTTGGCCGGTTCGCCGGCGGCGAAGAGGCTCGTTGCGCGCTCGCCGTTGTCGCCGCCAGGGCGAGGCTCGTGAACGTCATCAGGTTTGCGACGAATCTTCGATCGGCCATCTCTGCCTCCGGGTGAAATCCGAGGTCGTGCTCTTCAGCCTCGCCGGCGCGCCGGCAAGTGCGGCCTTGCCAGGTTCGGGCGAGGCGTGACGGGCGCTGCGCGGCTCGGCCCCGAAGCGATTCGTTCGAGCGCGACGGCGACTGCCACTTCCAACTGCCGGTCGCGACCGGCGACGTAATCCTGCGGTGCGTTGTCGATTTCGATATCGGGATCGGTTCCATAGTTCTCGATGCCCCAGCCTACATCGCTGAACCAAAACGAGAACTCGGGCTGCGTCGTCTGCGTGCCGTCGACGAGCGTGTGCCGTGGCCAGATGCCGACAACGCCGCCCCAGGTGCGCGTGCCGACGAGCGGGCCCAGCTGCATCAGCTTGAAGCCGTGCGAGAAGATGTCGCCGTCGGAGCCGGCGTGCTCGTTGGTCAGCGCCACCACCGGTCCGGCCGGCGCTTCTTCGGGGTAGCTGGTTGGCGTAGTCCAGCGCGAGAACGCGTAGCCGATACGGCGGCGCGCGATCTTCTCGAGCAACAGCGCCGAGACGTGGCCGCCGCGGTTGTAGCGAATGTCGACGATGAGCGCTTCGCGTTCGCACTCGGCGCCGAAGTAGCGATGGAATTCGGCGAAGCCGGCGGCCATCATGTCGGGCAGATGGAAGTAGCCGATCTTGCCCTGCGATCGCTCGTGCACCCAGGCGCGATTGTTCTCGACCCATTGCCGATAGCGAGCCGGCACCTCATCAGCGAGAGCCGTCACGGTGACTTCGCGAAGGTTTGCGCCGACGCCGGTGCCGCGCTTCAACGTCAGCTGCAGCTTGGCACCCGACTGATGCACCAGCAGGGCGGCCGGCGGCGTCTCGCGCGACAGTCGCTGCCCGCCGATGGCGACGATGCGATCACCTTCCCTGGCTTCGACGCCGACGGCGTTGAGCGGCGAATCGGCAGCCGCGTCCCAGGGATCGCCGCGGACGATGCGAGTGATCTCGTAGCCGCCTTCGGCTTCGTCGAAGCGTGTTTCGCAGGCCAGGTGGCCGAGCGCCACGGCCGGGGGCTTGCGATGATCGCCGCCCGACTCGTAGGCGTGCGAGGTGCCGAGCTCACCCTGCATCTCCCAGATGAGGTCGGACAGATCAGCGCGAGTCGCCACCCGCTCGACGAGCGGCGCGTAGAGGCCGAGAGTTGTCGGCCAGTCGATGCCCGACATGTCGGCCGACCAGAACTGGTCGCGTTGCAGGCGCCAGACTTCGCGCAGCATCTGCCGCCATTCGCGTCGTGGCTCAATCGAGATGCGCAGCCGCCCGAGGTCGATCCAGCCGTTCTTGCGTGACGGCGGCCCTTCGTTGTCGGTGGCCTCGGCCTTGACTGCGGGCTTCTTGTCGGCGGCGATGGCGCGCAGCCGCTTGCCTTCACGGTAGACGATGGTCGCGCCGTCACCGGCGACCTCGAAGGCTTCGGCCTTGTCGGCCAGCGTCTCGCTGCACAAGGTCGCGAAGTCGAAGATCTCGAGCTTGCCGGCGCTTTCCTTGTGGCCGCCGCGCCCGTGTGCGCCGACGATGTTCTGCACGCTCCAGACCACCTTCTTGCCGGCCGCGCCGGCGATCCGCTCGAAGCGGTTCTCGCTGACCGGAAAGGCGGCGACTCTGGCGGCGATACCGTCGAGATCGACCCGCAGCGTCGCCGCTGCGTCAACGCCGCGGGCCGTGTCGCCGCGCGGCGCTTCGGCGGCCAGCCCTTTCGGCTCGGGCTCGAACGGCGACCGGCCTTCGGCTTGCAGCGCGATCAGGTAGGGC
>JALYSL010000375.1 GCA_030854825.1 Pseudomonadota bacterium | reverse complement strand
CCTTCAGCATCGCCTGGGAAGGTGCCGCCGACGAAGCGAACGCGAAGGATCGTCTCAAGGTCACGCAGCTCGTCGCCGCGGCGGTGCGGGTGCGCGTGCTCCAGGCCACCCTGGCCCAGCTCGACGGCACGTTCACGCTGCCCGTCGCCGTGCCGGCCGATGCCTTGCCCGCTTCGGGCGTCAAGCGCGGGGGCCTGCAGGTGGCAGTGCAACCGAAACTGACGGGTGCGCTGCCCGGGATGCGCCGCTTCTTCGAGACCTATCCGTTCATCTGCCTTGAGCAGAAGACCTCGAAGTCGGTCGGGCTGAAGGACGCGGCGTTGTGGGCCGGCGTTGCCAACACGCTGCCCACCTATCTCGACAGCGACGGCCTGGCCAGCTACTTCCCGCCGCGCGACGGCGACGCGCCGCACGGCAGCGACACGTTGACCGCCTACGTGCTGGCGGCGACGAACGAAGCCGGCTTCGAGCTGCCGGCGCCGGCCCGCGACGCGATGCTCGGCGGCCTCACCGCGTTCGTCGAAGGCCGCATCGAGCGCAAGTTCTGGTCGCCGCGCTCGGATCTAGACGTGAGGAAGATCGCCGCCATCGAGGCTCTGTCACGCTACGGCCGGGCCGAGCCGCGCATGCTCGGCTCGATCAACGTCACGCCGAACGTCTGGCCCACGGCGGCGGTGATCAACTGGCTGCAGATCGTGAAGCGCCTGGACGGCGTGCCCGATCGCGCACACCGGCTCGACGAGGCCAACCAGATCCTGCGCGGCCGGCTCACCTACGGCGGCACGACGCTGAAGTTCAGCAACGAGGAAGGCGACTTCTGGTGGTGGCTGATGGATAGCGCCGATGCCAATGCGGCCAAACTGATCCTCGCCGTCATCGACGATCCCGCCTGGAAGGATGACTTGCCGAAGATGGTGGTCGGCTCGCTGGCGCGGCAGCGACGCGGCGCCTGGCTGACGACGACCGCCAACCTCTGGGGCTCGCTCGCGCTCGACAAGTTCGCGGCCAAGTTCGAATCGGTGCCGATCGCCGGCAAGACGCTGGCGTCGCTCGATGCCGCCACGCCGCGAACGATTGTCGACTGGGCCAAGCAGTCCGACGGCGGCAGCACCCGACTCGCCTGGCCGGCGGCAGCGGGCACGCTCAGTGTGACGCAGCAAGGCACCGGCAAGCCCTGGCTCACCGTGCAAAGCCTTGCCGCGATTCCCTTGAAGGCGCCGCTGTCTTCTGGCTACACGGTGAGGCGCAGCGTCAGCGCCGTCGAGCAGAAAGACAAGGGTCACTGGTCGCGCGGCGACGTCATCAAGGTGCATCTCGAGATCGATGCGCAGGCCGACATGACCTGGGTCGTCGTCAGCGATCCGGTGCCGGGGGGCGCAACCATCCTCGGCTCGGGTCTCGGCCGTGATTCGCAGCTCGCGACGCGAAGCGAAAAGCGCGGCGGCGATGCGTGGCCTGCTTATGAGGAACGCAGCTTCGAGGCCTTCCGCAGCTATTACGAGTACCTGCCGCGGGGCAAGCACGTCATCGAGTACACGGTGCGTCTCAACAACCCGGGCCGCTTCGGCTTGCCGCCGACGCGGGTCGAGGCCATGTATGCGCCGGAGAGTTTCGGCGAAGCACCGAACGCGAGCATCGAGGTCGCGCCGTGACGGCATTCGCGGCGCTGCGGCCGGCGGCGATGGCCGCCGCGCTGGCTTTGTCGGCGAGCATGGCGTCGGCGCTGCCCACCTTCGCTGAAGTGAAGGCGGCGCATCGGCCGTCCGATGTCACGCTGCTCGATCGCCATGGCGTCGCGATCCAGACGATCCGGGTCGACGGCAGCGTTCGGCGCCTCGCCTGGATTCCGATCGGCGACATGTCGCCGGCCCTGCTGAGCGCGATCGTGCTGAGTGAAGACCGACGCTTCTGGGAGCACAGCGGCGTCGACTGGACGGCCGCGGCGAAGAGTGCCTGGGCCAATCTGTTCAACGCTCGAACGCGCGGCGCTTCGACCCTGACGATGCAGCTCGCCGGGCTGATCGAGAACGGCCTGGCCCGGCCGGCCAGCGGCCGTAGCGTTGCCCAGAAGCTGGGCCAGGCGGTGACCGCCTCGCGCCTCGAAGTGACCTGGAAAAAGAGCGAGATCCTCGAGGCGTATCTGAACGAGGTGCCGTTTCGCGGCGAGATCGTCGGCATCGACGCGCTGGCACAGACGCTTTTCGCCAAGCACGTGAGCGGCCTCGATGCGCAGGAGGCGGCCGTCGCCGCTGCCTTGGTGCGCGGTCCGAACGCGAAGCCCGCGGCAGTGGCCGAGCGGGCCTGTGGCGTGCTTCGCCTGCAGCATCTGGAGTGCGTGGGCGTCGTCGGTCTCACCGAGGCGGCGCTGGCGCGGCGCGGCGGCATGCCGCTCGGCGAGCAGCTGGCGCCGCACTTCGCCCATCAGGTGGTCGACCCCCTCGGGGCGGCCACGCAAAAGAGCACGCTCGACGCGCCGTTGCAGCGCTTGGCGACCAGGACCTTGCGTCGCCAGCTCGCCGAGTTGAGTGGCCGCAACGTCGAAGACGGCGCCGTGGTCGTGCTCGACAACGCCTCCGGCGAGGTGCGCGCCTGGGTCGGCTCGAGCGGCGACCTGTCGGGCGC